>LFTS01000146.1 GCA_001513435.1 Gammaproteobacteria bacterium DTU040 | reverse complement strand
CCTCTACTTTGGGTAATAGCACTGAGTTGGTGATACTGGTATAGCTGTGTATAAGGCAACCACTGGAGATAACCGAACGCTTAATACTGGCCCCAGAAATGATGCAACCGGCAGACACCAGCGAGTCGATTGCTTTCCCGCGACGGCTGTCATCATCAAAGGCAAACTTGGCGGGCGGCTGCTGCGCCTGATAGGTCCAAATCGGCCAGTCGCGGTCATAAAGGTTAAGTTCTGGCGTGATTGAGCACAGATCCATGCTCGCTTGCCAGTATGATTCTAGCGTTCCAACATCACGCCAATAGTCAGGCTCACCGCGCTCATTGACAAACGGGTAAGCGAGCACATAGTTTTCATCGATAATCGACGGAATAATATCTTTACCGAAATCGTGCGACGACTCTCGGTCATCGTGGTCTTTAATCAGCTTCTGGAATAAAAATTCGGTGGAGAATACATAAATACCCATTGATGCCAATGCCTTGTCTGGCTTGCCCGGCATCGCCTCAGGGTCAACGGGCTTTTCCGTAAACTTGACGACTTTAAAAGCATCATCGACCGACATCACACCAAAACCAGTAGCCTCTTCACGTGGCACTTCAATACAACCGATAGTCACATCTGCGCCTGAACTAACGTGCTCTTTAAGCATGCGGCTGTAATCCATGGAATAAATATGGTCACCGCCCAGCACCAACACATACTCAGGCTTGTGTCGGCGCAAAATATCTAAGTTTTGATACAGCGCATCGGCCGTACCTCGGTACCACTCTTTGTCCACGCGCTGCTGCGCGGGTAGCAGCTCAACAAACTCGCCAGCTTCGTAACGCATAAAGCTCCAGCCTCGCTGTACGTGGCGGATGAGCGAGTTGGACTTATACTGGGTTAATACCCCGATTTTGCGTATCCCTGAGTTCACACAGTTGGATAACACAAAATCAATAATGCGATATTTGCCGCCGAAGGGTACGGCTGGCTTAGCGCGCCACTGTGTTAAATCCTTTAGCCTGCTGCCTTCACCACCAGCCAACACCAGCGCCAATGTTTTGCGCAAAATATCAGCTGTAGTTTTACTCTTTGTTGTGTTATCCATACCTACCTCGCTTACGTAGCTTTTGAACTCAGTGGAGTAGCTCTCCACCTACGCTCGCCAAATTACAATGTTTTTGCGCACATCATGGCGCCTTTCAATCCTAGCGCTGGATCCTTAACCAAATACACCGGCATACCAGCAACCAAGTCACTCATACGTCCTTTATCTTGCAACTTAGTTAAAAAACCCTGCTTACGCATCCAGGGCTCAAGCTTTGCGCCAATACCACCAGCGATATAGATTCCTGCATAAGATGGCCACAGCAAGGCAAGATTACCAATGTAGGCTGCATATATTTGTATAAATGCATTGATGGCTTTTATGGCCTCAGCCTGGCCCGTTTGCGCCCATTCCTGTATTTGTTCGGGCTGCGGCCACGCCTCTTGTTGCTTCAGTGATAGCTTGCTGAAAAAGGCATACAAGGCTTGTAATCCGGCACCTGATAGCAAACGCTCATACGACAGATGACGCCAATTTTGCCACAACCACCTTTGTAACCTTTGCTGCAGTTCATTTGCCGGCGCAAAATCCATGTGCCCGCCCTCGCAAGGCTGGGGCACGAAGCCTTGTGGCGTGTTGACTACCGGAGCCACTCCCAAACCAGTACCTGCGCCGACAACCAGCCGGTTACCCTGCGGATTGAAGCTCCCTTCTTGCAGACACACCAATTGTTCAGTGCTAATGGCATCAATACCCAAAGCAGCCGCTTGAAAGTCGTTAATGAGTTTTACTTTTGCAATATCGCATTGCTGGATAATTTCTTGGCTGGTTACCAACCAAGGCAAGTTTGTCAGTTGCGCCTGTTCGCCCGTTACCGGTCCCGGCAAACCAAAACAAGCACTACGAAAGGTGTTAAGCTGAAAGTCGCGACAAAATTCGTGTACCACCGCAGACAAAGAATCGAACTGCTGACTGGAATAAATTTTCTCTGCCACGATAGAGTTTGACTGCTGCGTATCAAAAGCAGCTAACCATGATTTTGTTCCACCTATATCGCCAGCCAGTACTAACATAAAGACCTCCAGATACAGTTAAGCATAGCATTAATAGTAAGAAACTAAAGCTAAACCTGTATAATTCTGCGGCTTATATCCGACGAAAGCAGTTGGTTTTTCAATGACTTGGGAGCGCAGAGAACCTGCGCTCCCAAAGAGACAATTAAACTTTTTTCGCTACCATCCTTGGTGCAATCATATGCTCTGGCATTAAAATATCAGCCAGCATTTCCTCATCCAGTAAGTTCTCCGCTCTAATCAATTCCAACACCCCACAACCCGTATGCAATGCTTGCTTAGCAATACGGCTGGAGTTGTCGTAACCAATATAAGGGTTCAAGGCCGTAACCAAACCGATGGAATGCTCCATCAGTTCTCGGCAATGCGCCTCATTAGCGGTAATCCCAACCACGCAAAACTCACGCAGCATATCCATACCGCGGCAAACTAGGCGCACGGAATCAAACATCTTCCATGCGATTAGCGGCTCCATAACGTTTAACTGCAATTGCCCTGCTTCAGCAGCCATGGTCACCGCCAGATCATTGCCGATAATTTCAAACGCAATCTGGTTGACCGCTTCTGGAATAACAGGATTCACTTTACCCGGCATAATGGAGCTGCCCGGCTGACGCGGCGGCAGGTTAATTTCATTAATACCTGTACGCGGGCCACTGGAGAGCAAACGCAGGTCGTTACAGGTTTTAGACAGCTTGGTCATCAAGCGCTTAAGCAGCCCTGAAAACAACACAAAGGAGCCCATATCGTAGGTTGCTTCGACCAAATCCGCTGCTGCCTGAATAGGATGGCCGCTAATAGCTGCCAAACGTTCAACAGCAATACCTTGATAACGAGGATCCGCATTGATACCCGTCCCAATAGCTGTACCGCCAAGGTTTACCGGCGTAAACAAGTCGCTACCTAACTTCTGAAACAAAGATAAATCTTCACGTAAATTGTTAGCAAAGGCATGGAACTCCTGGCCTAGGGTCATGGGTACAGCATCTTGCAACTGGGTGCGCCCCATTTTCAGCACTGTTGAAAACTCATCACCTTTATCGGCAAACGCCTGAATCAGACGTTCTAGGCTAATGAGCAGATCATTCTGCCCCAACAGCATTCCCACTCGAATCGCCGTTGGATAAGCATCATTGGTGGACTGCGCCATGTTTACATCATTGTTAGGGTGCAGGAATTGATACTCACCTTTTTCTTTACCCATGCTTTCTAGGCCAAGGTTGGCGATCACCTCGTTCGCATTCATATTGGTTGAGGTACCAGCACCACCTTGAATCATGTCCACGACAAACTGGTCATGATGCTGACCTTGGATAATCTGTCGACAAGCCTTGGTGATCGCTGTATGCCGCTCAGACGGCAAACAGCCTAATTCATGATTCGCATCAGCTGAAGCCAGTTTAACCATCGCTAAGGCAGTCACAAAGTTCGGGTATTCTGATAGAGGAACCCCTGACAACTGGAAGTTCTCTAGGGCACGCAATGTCTGAATGCCGTAGTATGCATCCTTTGGCACAGGCAGGCTGCCTAGCAAGTCGTGCTCTAAGCGCAATGAAGTGGTTGTCATTTAAGTACAGTCCTCACTTTGTGAAAAATTTATTTCAGGGTTCAGCAGCACGCCCAGTCAGCGGCACGCTGCTGTAAAATTTTAAGACCAAGGCAATTCAACATTCAAACTTTATTTTATTTTTTTTGCGCCTCTGTCAACAAAGTGCCAGTAACACAGCCAGCTTACTCTGCATTTTATTGTTCAGAAATGTCGCTATCGTTCTCTTTTTTATTCTTCTTTATCAGCAGCCATCTCGGCAATAGCTTTAAGCCTTGCTACCACACGACCATTGATAGTATCCGGCGCATAACTGCCTTGCGCATCTAGCGTACCTACTTCTTCACCGCTTAATAACGCCAGCGCTTGAGCAACAGTTTCCACCACGTAAATAGAAAATGTACCCTGCTCCACAGCGCTCACCACTTCTGCAGAAAGCACCAGATTGTTAACATTCGCCTTGGGTATAATCACGGCTTGCTCGCCCGTCAAGCCACGCTTTTGGCACAGTTTAAAGAAGCCCTCAATTTTTTCATTGACTCCTCCCACGGCCTGCACCTCACCAAACTGGTTGATAGAGCCCGTAACTGCAAAACATTGCTGTAACGGCGCATTCGCCAGGGCAGAAATCAATGCACACACCTCACCCAGCGAGGCGCTGTCACCATCGACATAGCCATAGGACTGTTCTAGGGCAATGCTGGCAGAGATAGCCAGCGGATACTGCTGCGCATACTTGCTGCCTAAATAACCGGTTAGAATCATCACCCCTTTTGAGTGAATCGGCTGCCCTAGGGTTACTTCGCGCTCAATATCTACAATGCCATTAGCACCCGGGTAAACACTCGCTGATATGCGTGCCGGCATACCAAACGAAGAGTCGCCCGCCTGCAGCACAGTAAGACCATTGCACTTACCTACGGCTGCACCCTCTGTATCAATCAGGATAATACCCGCCAGTATGTCTTCCATAATCTGCTGGGACACTCTACCGGTGCGGGCTTGCTTGGCCTTAATCGCTTGCTCTACGTGTTCTACCTGAGTGATTTGAGCCTGTTCTTTATGGCGAATAAAATCAGCTTCACTCACAACTTGAAACAACTCAGACAAGTTAGCCGACAATCGATTCTGGTGCTCTGCCAAGCGCATGCTGTGCTCAGTTAAACGTTTAACTGCAGCCGCTGTTAAAGGCGCCATGCCTTCCTCGCTGGTACGCGTATGAATCAGCTGCGCAAAATCCATCACCGTTTGCGCTGAGAACGCCACATCTTCCTCAAAATCAACCAACACCCGAAACATATCCTGAAAATCCGGGTCCAGCTCTTGCAAGGCATAATAGAGTTCGCGTGAGCCAATCACTATTACCTTAACCTGCAGCGGAATGTCCTGCGGTGTTAACGTGACTGTAGCCACGCGAGTCAGCTCAATCAGCGGTGATTCCATCTTCAGCTGTCTAGAATGCAGCGCGCGTTTCAGCGCTTCCCAGACAAAGGGCTCTGAGAGTAGCTTTTCTGCTTCTAGGATTAAATAACCGCCATTGGCTGTGTGTAACGCGCCTGAGCGTATTTGGCGGTAACTGGTATAGAGCGTGCCTTGATCGGACGCATATTCGATGCGCCCAAACATATTTTCATAGGTTGGATGCGACTCAAAAACCACTGGCGCGCCACCATTCTTAGCATGCCCCACTAACACATTCGGGCTGTACTGCTCTTCCATCAGCTTGCGTCTGAGGCTATCACTTAAATCTTCGTCAACCAGCTGCTCAACAACGGTTTTTAACAGGTTAGCCTGCATGGCCTGCAAGTAGGCCAGCACGCTCGGAAACTCAGCATACTTGGCAGCTAAAGGTGTCAAATTAGGTTCTAAAGCAAGGGAGATGGTTTCTTCGTTTAACTTACGCAGTTCGTTGCTGGACTCGCGCTTCCATAAGGGTAGACTAGAAAGCTCGGTGTTTAAAATTTCTTCCAGCACTGCAACATCGGCATGGAATTGTTCACGCTCAACTTCGGGACGCTGAGCAAACTCGGCTTCGTCCAGCGCTTTGCCTTCAAACATCGGGGTAAAGGCGATATTACTGCTATCACGGTACAGTGCAATGCCTTTTTCTAGCGCCAGCTTTTCAATTTTGTCTAACACCTTGTCGTAGCGCTTGGTAAATACGCGATCGATTTGGTTTTTCTTTTGCTGCCAGCTAGGGGTTTCAAAGACTGTAGGAAAGGCCGCTAAAATACTGTCAATCAGACTGGAAATATCACGACAAAACTCGCTGCCCTTGCCAGCAGGGAGTTCTATCGCGTGCGGCTCACGTGATTCCTCAAAGTTATTAACATACAGCCAGTCTGAAGGCGTTGGTTTTTCTTTAGCTACCTTAGATAAGTAACGACGCACATAAGAGAACCTTCCTGTGCCGGACTCGCCCATCACAAAAGCGTTGTAACCAGAGCGTGGCATGGCTACCCCAAACTCGAGGGCTTCCACAGCGCGCACCTGCCCTAGAACAGATTCAAAGTGCTCCAGCTCATCGGTCGTTTGAAACGGAAACAGCTTACTATCAACTTGATGACTAAGGGCGGACGCGGGTAACGACCATTGCTGGTGTGCGGGGTTGGACATGAATTTTCCTTGCTATTTTTAAGGCACTCGCTAGAACTCTCTAAAACGCTCTTGCACACTTAAATAATGGGCGAAAACATACAAAACAAGACCTATTNNTCAAGAGTTCCTTAAATGCCTCGAAAAAATGAACCGGCTATTCTGAAGCCCACCAAGCATAGAAGCAAGTGCCATCTAACCTAAAGGCTGTAAACGATACTGCGGGGGAACCTGTTCAATATTTTTAATGGTTACATTCAGGTTTTTCCATAAACCATCTTTAATGCCGTAAATACAGCCATAAATGGATAGTTTTTGCCCGCGTCGCCATGCATTTTGCACGATGGCGGTATGACTGACATGAGCCACCTGTTTAATCACGTTAAGCTCGCACAATCGGTCAACGCGCTCTTCTTGGCCTGGCAAGGCAGCCAGCTCATCGTAGCTATCAAAGTAAAGATCACGAATGGTGCGAATCCAAGCATCGGTAATTCCGATTTGCTTGTCGCTCATGGCCGCTTTAACCCCACCACAACCGTAATGGCCCGTCACCAAGATGTTCTTAACCTTGAGCACATCCACTGCATACTGAATTACAGATAAGCAGTTTAAGTCTGTATGCAGCACCACATTGCCCACATTACGGTGCACAAACAGATCACCGGGTAACATACCCACAATTTCATTGGCTGGTACGCGCGCGTCTGAACAACCTATCCATAGATATTCAGGCTCTTGCTGTTTGGCCAGTTTTTCAAAAAACTGCGGATCTTCTTCTTTTATAGATTCTGCCCAGCGGACATTATTTTCAAAAAGTTGATGTAATTCAGGCATAGGATTCTCTGATCATTAAAAATATAAAGCGCAGATATGACTGTGATATTTTAATTAAAGTCACTTTTACAGCCCTAGGGTACAGGCCATTACAATGGCATCCTCTTGCCCTTGCCTCGCGGGATAGTAGTTATTGCGCCGCCCAATTTCATTAAACCCCAACTGCTCATACAAGGCATACGCTGCGTGATTGGATTGGCGCAATTCCAAATAACACTCTTTGCTGCCTTGTTGTTCAGCTTGCTCTAATACAAATTCTAATAACTGACGACCATAGCCCTGACCCTGCTGCTCAACGCCAATCACTATATTAAGCAAATGCGCCTCATCAACAATGTACTGCATCACTGCATGGCCAATATGCTGTGCGCCGCGCTCCATTATCCAGCACTGATAACGCGTCAGTGCGTCGGTATATAGCTTGTGGCTCCACGGATGAGAAAAAGCACGCTGCTCTATGGCTAACACAGCGTCCAAGTCTTCAGCCTGCATTGGGCGAAAGCGAATTTCAGTCATTATTTAACCAACGCGGCATACGCAGCTGCATGCTCTGCCAAAGCTGGCGTTTTAAGCTGGGATTTTGCAGCAGCTGTTCAAGACTAGGAAGACTCCACAGCTGCCACTCATGCTCAAACGCAGTAATGCCAAAATCATCGGCGAACTCATCCGATATATTCGCAAAACGCACTGCATTTTCCCCCAGCAGCCAAATCATACTCGTAGGTTGTTGCGCGCACTCCATGCTCAATAACTCACGCACGTAGGCGCGGGCGGCTTGACTGTCTTGACGGTGTGCCAGGTTACCTACGCTTAACACTGGCCAGCGGATGGGCTCGGCATTACGCAACAGGCTCGGCTCATGTGGCAACTGTGCAGCACGTAAAATATCTTTAAGCAGCAGATATTCCGGATCTCGGCTTTGCAATGGCTCAGCCACAGGTAAATCCAACAAGAGTAAACAGTTTGCACTACGCATTATTTGCAAAGCAAAACGAGGGATTTCTTGAGCGGGAGTCGCCGCTTCGGGTGTAACTGCTTCTGCGGGTGGCGGCGCTTCTGCAGCCACAGGCGCAGCAGTTGCTGCTTGTCCAGCAGACAGTGACTGACGAATTTGCTGCAATCGATTTTGCGCTTGCTGCCCACGAGCAACACCTACCTCCGCATCGTTTTGACGTGAAGCTTGCTCCTGCTCAGCGGGCTCTCGTTGAGCAGGTTCACATGCCCAGTCCAGCAGATAGTCACGCGAGGCAGCCGCAAACGGCAAGTTTTGCCGCGGCAGCCAAACATCAAGCTGCATCACCTGCAGCATAGCTTGACGCCGCACCTCCTGTGCGTGCACATCAACACTCATTATTTAGATGCCATCCACTTGCGGATGCGCCTTTGCTTTACCAACCTGCATCAGATTGAGTGCATTTAGGTAAGCTTTTACCGACGCCACGACGATATCAGTGTCCGCACCATTACCATTGACGATACGGCCAGCACGTTCTAAACGTACGGTAACTTCTCCTTGCGAATCGGTTCCCTCGGTAATCGCATTGACTGAGTACAACTGCAAGGTCGTAGCGGATTGTGCTACTTTTTCAATCGCTTTAAAGGCTGCATCAACAGGACCTGAACCCTGTTCTTGTGAACGTATTTCTTTACCGTCTACCAACAGCACCAACTGTGCTTGTGGCGTTTCGCCGGTTTTACTCGCCACTTCCAGGCTTACCAGCTTGTAAAATTCTGGCACATCATCATTAAAGGTGTCGCTGACTAAAGACTGCAAGTCTTCATCAAAAATCTCATGCTTTTTATCAGCCAGCTCTTTAAAACGGGCAAACAGAGCATTAAGCTCCGTTTCCGTGGCTAACTCGATACCTAATTCAAGCAAACGACTGCGAAACGCATTGCGTCCTGAGTGCTTGCCCAATACCATCCGATTGGCGTTCCAACCCACAGACTCAGCAGACATAATTTCATAGGTTTCACGATGTTTAAGCACGCCATCTTGGTGAATACCCGATTCGTGCGCAAAAGCATTCACGCCAACTATGGCTTTATTTGGCTGTACTGGAAAACCAGTAATACCAGAGACCATGCGTGAAGTGCTAAGAATTTGGGTCGTGTCTATATTGGTATGTACGTTCAGCAGATCTTCACGGGTTTTAATCGCCATGACGATCTCTTCCAGTGCCGCGTTGCCTGCACGCTCACCCAAACCGTTAATCGTACACTCCACTTGACGCGCACCAGCCACTACTGCGGCCAGCGAGTTAGCCACCGCCAAACCTAAATCGTTGTGGCAGTGTACAGAAAATACTGCTTTGTCCGAGTTCGGCACGCGCTCAATAAGCTGACGAATAAGCTCGGCATACTGGTGAGGAATCGCATAGCCAACCGTGTCGGGAATATTTATAGTGCGCGCACCCGCATCAATAGCGGCTTCAACAATACGGCAGAGAAAATCTATTTCAGAACGCCCGGCATCTTCACACGAAAACTCCACATCCGCACAAAGATTGCGCGCTTTTTTAACCGCACGTACCGCTTGTTCAACCACTTGATCAGGTTGCATACGCAACTTGTATTCCATATGGATGGGGCTGGTGGCAATAAAGGTATGGATACGGCCGGAGTTAGCACCAGCTAACGCTTCAGCAGCGCGCTCAATATCCGCATCCAATGCACGTGCCAGACTACAAACCGTGCTGTCTTTAACTGCATCAGCAACGGTTTTTACCGATTCAAAATCCCCAGGACTGGCAATAGCAAAGCCGGCTTCGATGACATCCACACGCATACGCTCAAGCGCTTTAGCAATACGCAGTTTTTCATCCCTGGTCATGGACGCGCCCGGGCTTTGCTCCCCATCACGCAAAGTGGTATCAAAAATAATGACACGATCGGTGTTCGGCATGGAAATCTCCTATGGCTAAAAATGCTCTTTTTATTAGAACAAATATACCCTTACCGAAAAAAATTTGCTCTGTTATCTGCTCACTAGACTCTATTATGCAGCAGCCCGCATAAAGCACGCCAAGCACTTACAAAACCATGCACGCACCTAGATTCAGGCTGATCTTGGGCGATTTCAATCTAGGCTGTATTGTATGTACTATTATAAATCTTTCTACATGCGTGTGCTTTGAGGGCTGTAAATGTTGGAAAAACTCCTAGATGCTTTAGATAGCCTTGTTTACGTGCTGGTGGCTCCTTTTGGCATTTTATACGTCTTTCCACGCTTTTTCCTTGGGCTGGAGCAGAGCCTTGGTGTTGAATTACCCCGTTTTTTGGCGCTGAAGTATACGGGCGTGTTGTTGATGAACTTGGGCGGTATTCTTGCTCTTAGCTGCCTTATCATCATGCATTTTGCAGATCGGGGTTCAATCAGTCCCTTCACCAAACCAACTCAACTGGTACGCAAAGGACCTTACGCCCTAGTACGTCACCCCATGATGTGGGCCGGTAAATTCGTCCTAATTGGCCTGACCTTAATTTATAGCTCACCGTTATTGCTGCTATGGCTCATCATCTGGAGTCGTTTTGCGGTGGTTTATATTGACCGTTACGAAGAGCCCTATTTGTTAAGCGTGTTCGGTGACAGCTATAGTCAATACTGCCAAACCACACCACGCTGGTGGCCGCACATTAAAAAACCAACCAGCGTTACCTAACCCCTCAGTGTTTTAGCAATATCAGCCACTACCTGCATTAGCCTATCCAGCGCCCCCTGATTAGTATGCAGCACTTGATAACCTGCTTTCTGCATGGCTTGGTACAGCTCTTGATTGTGCCACAGCTGCTCGACTGCAGCAGCTAGCTCGCCAGCATCCTTTACTTCACGCAAAGCACCTGCCTGCTGCATTTGCCCGACAATATCCAAAAAATTAAAATAATGCGGTCCGCAAATGACTGGCTTACCCAGCGCTGCTGGCTCCAACACATTGTGCCCACCATGCGCCACCAAACTACCACCGACAAACGCCACATCAGCCAGCGCATACAACAACAGCATTTCACCCATGGTGTCGCCCAACAACACCTGATGCACGGCCTGCACCCGCTCGTACCCAGAGCGACGCACTGTTTTTAATCCCTGCTCTATGCACAACTGGTACACGGCATTAAAACGCTCTGGATGGCGCGGCACTAAAATCAGCAAGGCATCGGGAAAGTCGGCTAACAGCTGCCGGTGCGCCCGAAGAATCGGCAAGTCTTCGCCATCGTGGGTACTGGCTGCCATCCAAATCGGTCGCTGCGTATTTTCCCAGCTTGCTTTTAGTCCAACCGCCTGCTCAAGCAACTGATTATCAATATGTAAATCAAACTTGATTGAACCCGTCACATGTACCGCCTCTGCGCGCGCACCTAAAGCGATAAAACGCTCGGCCTCTATCTGGGTTTGTACGGCCAATCCACTCATTCGCGCCAGCATCGGCGCTGTTAGCTTAGGGAAGCGCCCGTAACCACGCGCCGAGCGTTCTGATAATCGCCCATTCGCTAGCATCACTGGAATACCCATTGTAGCGCACTGCTCAATATGGTTAGGCCAAAGCTCAGTTTCCATCACAATGGCTAAACAGGGTTGTAGGTGACGCAAAAACCGTCTGGCCATACAGGGCAAATCATAGGGCATATAGCAGTGCTGTACCTGTTCACCAAACATAGCTTGAATGCGCTCTGACCCTGTAGGCGTCATGCAGGTCATTGTAATAGGCAAGCCTGGATAACTCTCTTGTAGCGCGCGTACCAAAGGCGCAGCGGCGATACTTTCCCCCACTGACACTGTATGCAGCCAAATACCACCCTGCCTAAAGCGGGGCAAGGCAAAGGCAAAACGCTCCGCAATGCGCTGGCGATACGCAGGCGCTTTACGACTACGCAGTAATAACCGTAACAACACAATGGGTAAGGCAAGGTAAAAAAGCAGGCTATAGAGGGGTCTGTTCATGGCGCAATTTTAGGTAACTCGCCCGGGGTTGTCTATGCGCTCAAGCGATTCACCGCTCTGGATAACGCAAGCTGCCCAGAAGATAGACTGCTCCCGGCTACAGACTAGTCGGCACATTTATTGCAACAATTCAGCGACCGTCAATACCACAGCCATAGAAGGAGTAGTGCATGAACAGTCTTGACCCCATCATGCAGATCACCATTAACCAACAAAAACACAACAAGCGCGACACCGCAGTAGACGCACAACCAAGCGCGGAAAGCTTTGCCGATGTGATGCAGCAAACACAGCAGTCAGCCGCTAAGCCAGCTTCTGCTACACAAGAGAGTCTTAAAACTGCACAACCTGAAAAAACAGAACGCAACGTGGTCAATGAGTTTCTGGAGTGGATGCAAATGACGCCTGCTGAAAAGCTACGCGACCGAATTCTGAAGGAGCTAGGCCTCACTGAAGCGGACTTAGAGACGATGGACCCAGAGCAACGGGGGAAAATTGAAGCGCTGATTGCGCAAAAAATCCGCGAAGAACAAGAGCTGCAAAACAGCCAAAAAGCAGCTAAAGAGGACAACAAGCTGTTTGGCGCCTAAATGCACACGCAGGGTTTTTCGCTATACTAGGACGTCCAAACCCGTAACAGGAAGCAGCATGTCCAGCACCCTCACCACAGACATAGCCATTATTGGCGGCGGTATCGCCGGCTTGTGGCTCAATGCCCGTTTGCGCCAGCAGGGCTTTAACACCCTACTTGTGGAACAACACCAGCTTGGCGGTGGGCAATCGGTCTGCTCACAAGGCATTATCCACGGCGGCACTAAGTATGCGTTACACGGCGCGCTAACTGGCTCATCTGAAGCCATTGCCGACATGCCTGAGCGTTGGCGCAAGGCGTTAAGCGGCGAAGGCGAGCTGGATTTGCGCGGCGTGCGCCTATTATCCGATGCACATTACCTGTGGTCGCCCGGCTCTATTGCCAGCAACATGACCAGCTTTTTGGCCAGTAAAGCCATGCGCGGCCGCGTCGATGCGGTCAAAGGCGAACAACTGCCACCCGCGCTGCAAGACAAAGGCTTCAAAGGCCGCGTCTACCGCTTAGCCGAACTAGTGTTTGATGTGCCCAGCTTGGTCAAGCGTTTAACTGAACTGGCCGGTAATTCTTTATTGCACAGCCCCAAGCTGTCGCCGCTGTTTGATGCCCAGCAGCAACTCATTGGTTTACAGGCCGGCGAGGTGCGCATTCAAGCACAGCGTTATATTCTTTGTGCCGGCGAAGGCACTCAAGACGTGCTCAACCAGCTGCATATCGACAAGCCGCAACAGCAAGTGCGCCCTTTGCACATGGTGCTCGTCAAAGGCGCCGCGTTAAAACCGATTTATGCCCACTGCTTAGGTGCGGGCAGCAAGCCGCGCATTACCATTACCACCCACTCTGCGCCCGATGGTGATTGGGTTTGGTATCTAGGCGGTAATTTGGCCGAAGCCGATGGCGTCGCCCGTGATGAAGCGGCACAAATCAACGCTGCCCAGCGTGAGTTGCGCGAACTCATGCCTTGGTTGGAGCAAACAGGTCTTGAGTGGCGCTGCGCTAGAATTAACCGCGCCGAACCCGCGCAAAACAATCTGGTACGGCCTGACACCGCTTTCTTAGCGGAACGCGGCCAGGTGCTGGTGACTTGGCCGACTAAACTGGCTTTAGCGCCTGACTTGGCGGATAAAGTCATTAGCAGCCTCACGCAACAGGGCATCCAGCCCACAGCAAAGCCTGTATCACTCGCATTACCTCAACCATCTATAGCCCTCGCCCCTTGGGAGCATCTTTTCAATGAGTAATTTGCACGACTTTTATCGCCCGCTTGGACAGTTCGGCCCGCTGGTTTCACCCCTAGGATTAGGCACGGTCAAGCTGGGACGCAATCAAGGGGTTAAATACCCCGCGGGGTTTAATTTGCCCGATGATGCCAGCGCTTTGTATTTACTCGCACAAGCCAAAGACCTCGGCATTAACCTACTCGATACCGCGCCAGCCTATGGCATCAGCGAAGAGCGCTTAGGCACTCTGTTGCAGGGGCAGCGTCAAGATTGGGTAATTGTCAGCAAAGTAGGTGAAGAGTTTGAAGAGGGGTGCTCTTGGTTTGATTTTAGCGCCACGCATACCCGCTTTTCGGTTGAGCGCAGTCTTAAGCGCCTCAACACAGACTATTTGGATATGGTCTTAGTGCACTCGGATGGCGATGACCTGCAGGTACTACAGCACACTGATGTCTACAGCACCTTGGCACAACTGAAGCAAGAAGGAAAAATCGGTCAGTTTGGTTTTTCCGGCAAAACCATTGCCGGCGGCTTGCTCGCGCTAGAACTCGGTGACTGCGCCATGGTGACTTTTAACCTAAACGAGCAGGATGAAAAACCGGTCTTGGATTACGCCGCCGAGCATGGCAAAGCTATTTTGATTAAAAAAGCCCTCGCCAGTGGGCATATTTGCTTAGACCCCAGCATCAACCCTATCCGCGCCAGCTTTGATTTGGTTCTAGGTCACCCCGGCACCACCAGCGCGGTAGTCGGCACCATCACCCCGAAACACCTACACGAAAACGTGACACAGGCGATAGCCGCCCTAACCGCAGCCATCCGATAACCAAAAAACACAATGCGAGCTATCTGCTCTGTAGGAACGCAACTTTAAAAGGCATACCAGCGCAACAACCACACTACTGTAGGAGCGCATTTTTAGCGCGATTGGGCTAAAGCCAAGCTCGACAGTTTTTAAGACTTACTGGTTTGCTGAATTTTCTCTACGATGGCGGTCGTGGAGCTGTTTTCGACCAAGCCCAGTACGCGCACTTCGCCACCGTAGCCATATACGATATCCGCGCCTACTACCTGCTCAACCCCATAATCACCGCCCTTGACCAGCACATCAGGCTGCAGCACGCGTAGCAAGCCTTCTGGGGNNGCCTTCTGGGGTATCCTCAGCAAAGCTCACCACCCAGTCCACTGCGCCCAAACCAGCCAGTACCGCCATACGACGCTCGACTGTATTAATCGGGCGGCCCGGGCCTTTTAAGCGCGTTACCGATGCATCGCCATTGACGGCAACAATTAAACGATCTCCTTGCTCACGCGCTTGCTCTAAATAACTCACATGCCCCGCATGCAAAATATCAAAACAACCATTGGTAAACACCACTCGCTCACCTTGAGCTTTAGCATCGGCGACAGCAGCCTGCAATTGCTGTAAGCCCAGCACACCTCGCCCCGACGCCAGTTCACCCTGCAACACGCGTCTCAGCTCAGGCGCACTAATCGCCGCCGTACCTAGCTTGCCGACCACGACTCCAGCCGCCAAGTTGGCCAAGTGCATAGCTTCTGGCATGCCTTCGCCAGCCGCCAGCGCCGTAGCTAATGTGGAAATCACTGTATCGCCAGCGCCTGTTACGTCAAACACTTCACGCGCTTGGGCAGGCAAATGAATCACTGGCTGCTCGGCACGAATCAAGGTCATACCCTGCTCGCCACGGGTGATCAACAAAGCTTCTAGCTGTAAATCCATAAGCATCTGCACGCCACGCTCGATAAGCGCCTGCTCATCAGCACACTCACCCGCCACGGCTTCAAACTCAGCCAAATTAGGCGTAAGTAACGTTGCGCCACGGTAGATAGAAAAATCCTGCCCTTTAGGATCAGCCAACACCGCGACACCCTTGGCTTTAGCCGCTTGAATCAACTGCTGATGATTTTGCAAACTGCCTTTGCCGTAATCCGACAACACCAATACTTTGACTTTATCTAACAAACCTTCGACGGTGGCCAATAAGGCGGCAGTATCCGTGTTAAAGCACTCTTCAAAGTCCATACGTAATAACTGCTGTTGGCGGCTCATCGCACGTAATTTAACAATGGTCGGCTGACCTGCCGCTTGCTGGAATTCAGTACGCACCCCAACCGAATGCAGCTGTTCAGCCAGTGCCGCGGCAGCTTCATCTGCACCTGTCACACCAACCAGATAGGCGGGTGCGCCCAAAGCGGCAATGTTGAGCGCCACGTTCGCCGCCCCACCCGGACGGTCTTCCGTGCGTGTTACTTTGATAATCGGCACCGGTGCTTCTGGTGAAATACGCGACGTGCTGCCATACCAATAACGATCCAGCATCACATCCCCCACCACTAACACTGGGGCTCGATCAAAGGGTGGAAAGGATTGCATAGAAGCTCCGAACAGTGAAAAAATAGATTTTAACATAACAGCATATGCGGCTCTGCATTTTTGCGTCGGTCGTACGCCGCTGGGATGCTTGGTAATAGGTAATAGAATAACTGTTGGGCTTTTAACTTAACAGCGCCACCACCAAGGGCAACGCCACAGCGGTAATCACACCCATCATGCTCATTGCCAGCGCAGCAAACGCACCTTGTTCCTCACCCTCTTGCAAACAGCGCGCAGTTCCAATGGCGTGCGCAACCATGCCCAGCGCCATCCCTACAGCAGCCGGATGAACAACACGAAACAAGCGCAGCAACTCCACGCCAAATATTGCTCCTAACATGCCGGTAATCATGACAAAAACAGCTGCCAAAGATGCTGACCCGCCTATCTGTTCGGCCACGAGCATGGCAATAGGCGTAGTCACAGACTTAGGCGCCAACGCCATCACAATCATGTGCTCTGCCCCCATCAGCCAAGCAATGCCCACGCCTAGCACTGTGGCAAAGGTACCAGCCACCAATAACGTGATCAGCGTCGGCAGCAATACTTGCCGTACACGTTTAATGTTTTGATACAAAGGCACAGCCAAGGCTACCGTCGCTGGCCCTAACAACAGGGTTAGCAACTGAGTGTTATTTTTGTACAGCTGATAGTCCATCCTCAGCAGTACTAGAGTACCAACCAGCAGCAATACCGCGACCAGCAGCGGCTGCAACAGCATTAGTTTTGTTCTGGCATAAAGTGCTTGCGCTAGTTGATACACCGCTAGAGTCAAGCCTACAGAGAATAATGGATGCTCCAGAACCACGTTTAAGGCACCCTGCCAATCCAGACTCATGCCTGCTCCTTACGTTTTTGTTGCCGCTCAATAAGCTTCTGCATTAACCAACCAGCAAAAACAATAGAAACCGTAGCTGAAAGCGTGAGAGCTACGGCAATGGGCCAAATATCAACGATAATGTCGTTAAAATGCACCAACACGCCGGCCACGGGTGGCAATAATAAAACCGGCAAATAACGCAGTAATCCTGTTGCTGCTTCATTGATGGGTTGGTTAACCTTGCCTACCACCAGCAAGTAAACAAACAACAGCACCAAACCAATAATTGGACCAGGTAAAACTGGCAAAATTAAAACGTTCAAAGCACTACCCAGTAATTGAAATAGCACTAATACAGTTAGTCCGCGTAACAGCATGCGTCATCACCTTTATAACAAACAAATTATAACTTTAAATCCCGCATCGTCCCAACCAAAAAGCTTGCGCAGCTAGACAGCGGTAGGCTTAGTTAATCCAGACTGCACGAGCAATTGCGGCGGTGTTAAGGGCTGATCGTTCCAACTCATCGCATAGGGCCACAGGTTTTGTTGACTCTGCATTTGTTGCCATAGCTTGGCAAAGCATTGCTGGCGCTCAGGGTGCACATCTTGTGGAGCCAGCAACGCTAAAGGCCAGAGCACAAACGCATTGTGCAGTATTTCCCCGCGCGGCAGTCTCACACCTTCACAGCAACCCACCTCTTGCCCATAGAGCAGTAAATCAATATCTAGCGGCAAACTCACCCGGCTCTTCGAATCACGCCCATGACACAGCTCGATATTTTTTAAACAACTCACCAAATCAGCAATTGGCAAGTTGGTTTTCAGCCCAACTACCATATTTAAAAAACAATCGCTGCAAATACCCACCGGCTCACTTTCAAAAACGGGCGAGCAGCTAAGTTCACCAAATAGCTTTTTCAGGCTATCAAGTGCAGCACATAGGTGGGCTTCGCGCTCGATGTTACTGCCTAGGCCTAAATAAACTTGGGTTAGCGACATCCGCGCTCAATCTCCACACCTACACCTGCAGCCTTAGGTATGGCTGCAGGTTTAGTTATTTTCAATCTTAACCATGGCATGGCAAACTCTTTTAGCAGCAACTGCGCCAAGCGCTCGGCAAAAGTTTCCACCAACTCAAAAGCATGTTGCGCAGCAAATTGCTCAACCCGCTGGCAAACAGCTGAATAATCCAATGCCAAACTGAGCTGATCGTCTTCAGCTGCAGGTTGATTATCCCAAGCCATGGCTAAATCTATCAGCAATTTCTGTGTGCCCGTACGCTCCCAGTCATAAACACCAATGACGGTATCCACCTGCAGCTGCTCAATAAAAACCCTATCCACTGTACTGTTACCCCGTTAGAATCAAGCTCTCACCGTCTGGACTCTGGTTAATGTTCATTGTACTTTTCCTTTGCGCCTATCTGTTAGGCTCCATTTCCTTTGCAGTGTTACTCAGTCGGTACTACGGCACTGCTGATCCTCGCCAACTGGGCTCAGGCAATCCTGGTGCCAGCAATATGTTTCGTGTCGCAGGCAAACGCTTGGCGATTCTGACTTTTCTCGGTGACTTAAGCAAAGGCTTGCTGCCTATTTTACTGGCCAGTTGGCTAGGCTTTACCCAGCACGAGCAGGCTTGGATCGGTTTGGCTGCTGTCGTTGGTCACCTCTACCCTGCGTTTTTTAGACTTAAAGGCGGTAAAGGCGTATCTACTACCGCTGGAATGTTGTTAGGCCTGTATCCGCCGGCAGCTTTATTAGCACTCTCAGTTTGGCTACTCACTTTTTACCTAACTCGCACCAGCTCACTCGCGGCATTAAGCGCCCTACCCCTGACATTACCTTTATTGGCATGGCAACAGCCTCAGGCTTTGCTGCCCGCTAACTTATTAACTCTACTGCTTGTTTGGCGTCATAGGTCCAACTTAAAGGATTTACTTGCTGGAACTGAACGCCGTTTTTAAAGCGGAACTAACTCGGTCATCGGCCAGCGGGCACGCACATTAATCTCTAAACCTTCACACTGTCCCGCCAATAAACGCTGGCAGCCGGCATAGGCAATCATGGCGCCGTTATCGGTACAAAAACGTGGCCTAGCATAAAACACTTTACCGCCCAGTTTTTTAAGCATGCTCTCTAAAGACACACGCAGCGCTTGGTTCGCACTCACTCCCCCTGCAATCACCAAACTATTCAACCCCGTTTGCTCCAGCGCACGGCGACACTTTATGGTGAGTGTATCCACTACCGCTGCTTGGAACGCATGAGCCAGATCAGCCTTGGTTTGCTCGCTATCATCGCCTTGTGCCACGGATTTTTGCCACGCATTCAGCGTTGAGGTTTTTAATCCACTAAAACTAAAATCCAAACCGGGACGGTCAGTCATCGGTCGAGGCAATTTAAATCGCTTAGCCACGCCCTGTTCAGCCATGCGCGCAATTTCTGGTCCACCCGGATAGTTTAATCCGAGCATCTTGGCGGTTTTATCAAAGGCTTCACCGGCAGCATCATCAATGGATTCGCCAAGTAACTGATAACGCCCAATGCCATCCACCCTCACCAACTGGGTGTGGCCACCGGAAACCAACAGCGCAACAAAAGGAAATTTAGGCGGATGCTCTTCCAACATCGGCGCCAGCAAGTGCCCTTCCATATGATGCACACCAATGGACGGCACATCCCAAGCAAAAGCCAACGCCTGCGCGCAGGACGCGCCTACCAACAAAGCACCCACTAATCCTGGGCCTGCCGTATAGGCAATGCCGCCAATGTCCTTTGCCTCATGGCCTGCATCCGCCAGCACTTGTTGGATCAGCGGTAACGTGCGCTTAACATGATCACGTGAAGCCAATTCCGGCACGACGCCGCCAAATACGCGGTGCAAATCAATTTGACTAAATAAAGCATCCGCCAATAAACCGCGTTCACTGTCATACAATGCCACGCCTGTCTCATCACAGGATGTTTCCAGCCCTAACACCAACATTTTAGCAACCCAGTCAAAACAGAAGAGGCATAATAAACCCATATTTGTGTTACAGCCATCTTTTCAGCCAGAATCAAAGACGAATAACCCATCAAGACCGATGCCCAGATGGGTAATACTTCTGCGCCCTATAGGGATCCACATGAGCGGACAATTTAAACTGCTAAAGCAAAAACGCTTTGCGCCATTGTTTATCACCCAGTTTTTGGGCGCGTTTAATGACAACCTGTATAAAAATGCGCTCGTTGTTTTACTCACCTTTCAATCGGCACAGTGGACTTCTTTAGCGCCGGAAATCATGGTCAACATTGCCGCAGGAGTTTTTATTCTGCCGTTCTTTCTCTTCTCAGCGACGGCAGGGCAACTGGCTGACAAGTACGACAAAGCCGCATTAGCACGCCTGACCAAACTACTGGAAATCTTGATCATGCTGGTTGCTGCGGCTGGCTTCTGTTTTTCCAGCCTGTCGACTTTAATGAGCGCGTTATTTTTACTGGGCTTGCAGTCCACCCTGTTTGGTCCGGTTAAATACTCCATCTTGCCGCAACATCTCAAGCGCAACGAGCTGCTCGGCGGCAATGCACTGGTCGAGGCTGGTACCTTTGTGGCTATCTTAATCGGTACTCTCACCGGTGGATTACTAGCAGGCATGGGCAATGCACCTATTTGGATTGTCGTTGGCGGACTGCTAGTAGCTATTGTTGGCTATTTGAGCAGCCGCAAAATCCCACCGGCACCAGCGCCGGCCCCTGAATTACGCATCAGCCTCAATCCCATTACTGAAACGCTACGCAATATTGGTTTTGCGCGACAAAACCGCACTATATTTTTATCTATTCTCGGCATTTCTTGGTTCTGGCTGTACGGTGCACTGTTTCTGACGCAGTTGCCGGGCTTAACTAAAAACGTCTTGGGTGGTGACGAGATTTTGGTCACTACACTGCTGGCCATTTTCACTCTAGGCATTGGTTTAGGGTCGCTGTTGTGCGAGCGTTTGTCTAACAACCAAGTGGAGATTGGCTTAGTACCCTTTGGCTCCATCGGCCTGACCTTATTTGGTTTGGATTTATTTTTTGCCGCGCCTATAGGCCTTGCTGGCGAGACCTTACACAGCCTTGGTTTTTTGCTCGGCCATGGAGCCGTGTGGCGGGTTTTCTTTGACCTTTTTATGCTGGGCGTGTTTGGTGGTTTTTTTATCGTGCCCTTGTATGCGCTCGTGCAAATGCGCAGCGCAGAAAAGAGTCGTGCGCGCATTATTGCGGCCAATAACATCCTTAACGCCCTGTTTATGGTGCTAGGCGCCATCGCCGCGGTTATCTTGCTAACGGCTGGCGTCTCTATCCCCACTCTTTTTGCGATAGCCGCGCTCATCAATGCCACGGTAGCCATCTACATTTACAGCCTAGTGCCAGAGTTTTTTATTCGTTTTATCGCTTGGCTGCTTATTAAAGCCATCTACCGCCTACGCATCAGCGGCAAGCAGCACATTCCCGAGTCAGGCCCAGCCATCTTAGTCGCCAATCACGTCAGCTTTGCCGATGCGGTTATTCTGATGGGCTCATCGCCACGCCCGATACGCTTTATCATGGATCACCGTATATTTAAGACACCGATACTGGGTTTTATTTTCCGCCATAGCGGTGCTATTCCAATTGCCCCAGCCAAAGAAAACGCGCAGCTCATGGAACAAGCCTTCCAACACGCCAGCGCAGCACTGGATAACGGTGAGCTGGTAGGTATTTTTCCCGAGGGCGCCATCACCCGCGATGGCGAGATGCAGCCCTTTAGGCCTGGTATTAGCCGCATCCTGCAAGCCAACCCTGTACCCGTAGTCCCCATGGCTCTGTCAGGGCTATGGGGTAGCTTTTTTTCACGTATTGACGGCTCAGCAATGAAAAGCCCATTTCGCCGAGGCGCTTTCTCGCGTATCGACCTGCATATTGGTCCAGCCGTAGCCGCGACAAATGCCTCTCCCGAGACGCTGTACGCGAAAGTATTGGCTTTAAGGGGCGAACGGCAATAGAATGTCACTTTTAGCTGCCTACGTTCTTTTGTCAGCTCTGAAACCCTCCATGCCCAGCTAATTATTTAAAGCGTCCCTTTGCTTTTTGTAAAGAAACTAGGTACTATCTGCAACCCTTAAAACGCGGTGTGCGTTAACTCCAAGTTAATTGAGGAGCAAGCACATCAACCACCGGACACAGATGAAGGTACGAATTGAATGCCAGCTGTCAAACTAAAAGACAACGAACCATTTGACGTTGCCCTGCGTCGCTTCAAACGCGCCTGCGAAAAAGCCGGTGTACTTGCTGAAGTGCGCAGTCGCGAATTTTATGAAAAGCCAACTGCAGAGCGTAAGCGCAAAGCGGCAGCTGCCGTAAAGCGTCATGCCAAAAAAGTACAACGCGAACAACGTCGCCGCGAGCGTCTATACTGAGTTATAGATATTCGCAGCCAAAAAACCCGGACTTGTCCGGGTTTTTGCGCTCTAGCACAACTATTTTCTGTAACCATCACTCCCAAGCACAACACACAAGTAGCCCATGGCCGGTTTAATACCCCAAGACTTTATCGACGATTTGCTACACCGCACTGATATTATTGATGTGGTGAGTGAGCGTGTGCAGCTAAAAAAGTCAGGCCGCAATTACACCGCATGCTGCCCATTCCACCAAGAAAAAACGCCCTCTTTCAGCGTTAGCCCAGACAAGCAGTTTTATTACG
>LFTS01000214.1 GCA_001513435.1 Gammaproteobacteria bacterium DTU040 | reverse complement strand
ATCATGCACCAGCCAGAACGCGCATTGGACGAGGGAATTATTGAAGCGCTGTGGTTATCGCATGCCCAGCTGCTTGAACGACAAGAACAATGCCGCAGCCCTTTAGTGTTACAAAGCCTTAACGATTATTTAGCGGGCTCTGTGTATCCACTGAACGCTGTGAAGGGAATCTTTTAAAACAACTCGGATTGCTCGCTGCTATCATCCTGTAGCTGTTTTTGCTCGAACAGTAACGCATTGCGCGCCGCCATAACCCGAGTCTTACGTTGTTGACACAAGCGCACTACGTCTCGCTTTTGGTTTGCATCGTACTGCAACCAAAACTGGCGCTCATCTCGGGAACGAAAGCAGCCCTTGCAATAGCCTCTGTTATTCACTTCACAGACACCAATACATGGGCTTGGGATTTCAAAAAACTCTAACTGTTCCATCACCGATTACGCCTAACAAATAGGTTTTGTTGTGGTCAACATACTACGCTTTTTTAGCCTGTTGCTTGCTCAAGCATACTTAACCTGTTGCTTTTTGTGTACGCGTCTTTGCTTCGCCCCTGACTTTTTACTGGGTATAATGCTTAAGCCTCGCCAATATTGGCTTAGCCGACAGTCAAGGTTTAGTTCACAAATTTACTAGTTGATAGCAGGCGCTTATTCCCTTATATTGCGTGAAAATTATCTCCCAAACACAGCATATTGTGTTTCGCACCACTCCACTGTTCGCGCATCTTTTACGCATAAAACCCTAAAGGACACTGATTATGACCGAT
>LFTS01000011.1 GCA_001513435.1 Gammaproteobacteria bacterium DTU040 | reverse complement strand
TAAATATCTTAGGCTCTGTATCTGCACGCTTGGCTTTAATTTCCAACTCACAGCCGCGCACATCCTGTCGCGATTTACGCAGGATACTCACCACATCAAAGCTGCTACAGCCGCCGAGCCCCATTAGCAGCATTTCCATTGGCCTAGCTGCCAGATTATTGCCACCCGCCTCTGGTGGACCATCCATCATCACTAAATGCCCTGAACCCGACTCGCCCATAAAAACCGTGTTTTCTACCCATTTGACTCGTGCTTGCATTGTTCATCCTTTACTAAAAAACTCAAAACCAAGATAAAAGTAACATTTACTTGCCCTACAGCAACACAAAGCATACTCCTTTAGTACAACTTAGTGGCTAACAACAAATCATTCACTATTTTATATAAAGTACAAAATCTTGACGAAAGCCCTATTCCAGTGTCAAATTCAATTGGTTAATATAAAAGTAATATTTAAGGTTTGGTTAGATTCGTGTCTATAAGGACGTAATACTTCGGAGTATGGTCTGCCAATTTCCCTAACTTAAGTCATTGTCTGCCAAAAGCAATTCCTTGCTTGGCTGCACTATTGAGGTTTTGCATGGTCGCTATCAATCTTCCACCAAAAATTAAAAATATCGAAAAGATTCTTGCCCATTGCCACCGCAGACGCTTTGCCAACAAAAGCACAATAATTTATGCCGGTGACCGCAGTGAGTCACTTTTTTTTATTGTGCAAGGTTCTGTTACGATCCTAATTGAGGATGACGAAGGCAAAGAGATGATTATCGCCTACTTAAACCAAGGCGATTTTTTTGGTGAGCTGGGCGTCTTTAATCCCAATAACGTTGAGCTATTACGCAGCGCTTGGGTGCGCGCACGCACCGAGTGCGAAGTTGCAGAAATCAGCTATACCAAATTCAAGGAAATCGCTGCACAAGAGCCTGAAATTCTTTACACCTTGGGCCAGCAAATGGCTGAGCGCTTGCGCAACACCACACGTAAAGTCGGTGACCTAGCCTTCCTTGATGTGACTGGGCGTGTCGCTCGTACACTATTAGACTTATGCAAACAGCCTGATGCCATGACCCACCCTGACGGCATGCAAATTAAAATCACACGCCAAGAAATTGGCCGTATTGTCGGTTGCTCAAGAGAGATGGTTGGCCGTGTACTTAAAAACCTTGAAGAGCAAGAACTCGTTCATGTACGCGGAAAAACCATGGTGGTTTTCGGCACTCGCTAAGCCAACCGCATACAAAAAAGGCATAGTTTTCGCTATGCCTTTTTTATTGCTAGCGCTTAACGGGACGTTTTTGTAATTTGCGCTGCAATGTTCGTCTGTGCATACCTAACGCACGCGCCGTAGCAGAAATGTTACCGTCATTTTCATTTAACACCCGCTGAATGTGCTCCCACTGCAAACGGTCCACAGAAATAGGGTTTTCAGGCACCAGATTTTCTATTTCTGCGCGATCAGACAGCAAAGCTACTAACACATCATCTGCATCCGCTGGTTTGCACATATAATTTTGCGCACCTCGCTTAATGGCTTCAACCGCAGTAGCAATACTGGAATAACCCGTCAAAATCAGCACCTTCATTTCCGGGTCTAACTCCAATAGTTTGGGCAGCAACACCAACCCCGAGTCGCCTTCCATTTTTAGATCCAACACCGCATATTCCGGCGAATCCTGCTTCGCCAACATCAAACCCTCGTCTGCAGAGCTAGCGATTGAAACACGTAATCCACGCCTGGTCATCGCACGCGCCATCACGCGCGTAAAGGTGGGATCATCATCCACTAATAGCAAATGCGGATGTTCATCACCATCAAAGAGTATTTCTTCACTCATAACTCACTCCCAATTAAAACAAATCTGTCTGCAAGCGCGGTAAACACAGCTCAGTCAAGGTGCCGCCGCCTTCTTGGTTGTATAACTTAACCGTGCCGCCGGCACGATTAACGCTAGCTTGACTCAAAAACAAGCCTAAGCCCAAACCTTTACCCTTAGTGGTAATAAAAGGCTTGCCTAGCTGCTCAGCAATTTCTAAGGGCACCCCATCGCCATAATCGCGAATGGTTAAATGAATCCATTGCCTATCCCAAGTTAAACGAATAGATAGGTTTTCCGGGCAAGCATCGGCGGCGTTATTGAGCAAATTTAATAGCGCTTGGGTTAGATCAGCAGGCGGCATTACCTTAGGCACAGCGCCTACACCTTCATAGCTATAGGTATAGTTAGCTTCAGGCCGCATCAGATGCCAACGGTTTAAGGCTTTTTCAAACCAGTGCACTACCGTCTGCTCTTCTACAGCAAAACGCCGATCTGCTTCAGCGGCGCGCACTAAATTTTGCAGGGTTTCTTTACAGAGCAAAACCTGCTCTTGTAATANNGGCAATATCTTCTTGCAAGCTAGGTTCATGCTTATGTTCTTGGCGTAATTCGGTTAACAGTACACTCATTGTTGATAGTGGTGTACCTAATTCGTGCGCGGCTCCAGCCGCCTGAGTAGCTACCGCAAGCAGCTGCTGATCGCGCATACCCTCTTCGCGTCTTGCCGCACGAAACTCTTCTTGCTCACGCACTGCGGCTGCCATCTTAGTCACAAAAAAGGTTATAAATGCAGCGGATAACGCAAAATTGGCCCACATGCCAAACAAGTGCAAACTGATTAACAGCTCATTAATCTGCTCGCCGACAATATGCAGCGGTCGATACCAAATAAGCAGCGCTGTATAACCTGTCA
Source organism: Gammaproteobacteria bacterium DTU040 (assembly GCA_001513435.1). Lineage (GTDB taxonomy): Bacteria > Pseudomonadota > Gammaproteobacteria > Pseudomonadales > Pseudomonadaceae > Thiopseudomonas > Thiopseudomonas acetoxidans. The sequence goes on along the minus strand of LFTS01000011.1, from coordinate 9,487 downwards.
GCGCCAAGCCACTCAAAAAAGCCGAATAAAACCAAGGCAAAGTAGCCGCGGCAATCGTCAGTGGCACCAAATAATAGGCAACAAAGGGGTTGGTCGAACCGCCTGTGTAATACAACAGTCCGCTATGAATAAGCAGATCAAACGCCAACTGAATTGCAAATTCCAATTCGGTTACCGGCCAAGTGCCGCGCAGTCTGAGCACTGTCAGCACATTCACCGCGACAGACAATGACAACAGCATCACCAACTGTGTCCATGCCAGCGCAAACCAATCATTTAGATAAACAAAACCTAAAGTCCCTGCTTGCGAACAGAACACCACAAGTCGAATTAATACTAACCGCCACAGGTTTTGTTTACTCGCTGAAAGCAAATGGCTAGGTGTTAGCATAGCAGTCCTTCGGATATTAAAAACATTAGCACTCCTAGTGTATAAGAGGTTACCTTGCTAAACATAGGTGCTGCAGCAACTGCGACTCTTAGTCTCAGTTCTGAGGAACCTATTCAGCAAAACCGCCTCATATTGAAAAACTAAATAGAGAGCCCGTTATGTATCAACCAAAAACCATTTTCAATCTCGCGACCTGCTTCACCTTAGCATTGACCGCCAATACAGCATTGGCACAAACCCATTACAACCAAGTTTCTCTGCGCGCGGAAGCCAGTGTTGAAGTGCCGCATGATTTAATGCAGGTTGTGCTATATACCGAAGAGCAGGACAGCGATGCCGCGCGCTTGGCAGAACAGATTACGCAAAAGCTCAATCAAGCGATCGCCCGTAGCAAACAAGCTAGTCAGGTAAAAATCTCCTTGGGAGGCCGGCATAGTCAACCTGTGCATCAGGACAAATCAAAGAAAATCATTGCTTGGCGCGAACGCGCTGAACTGCGCCTAGAAAGCACTGATTTTGCCCAACTGTCCACATTAACAGGACAGCTGCTACTGGATTTAAATATGGCCAGTATGCGCTTTGCTATTGCCAGCGCAACACGGGTTGAGCATGAAAACCAGCTGCTCAGTGAAGCCGTTGATGCCTTTTCCGCCCGCGCCAAACTCACCAGCGCGGCGCTAGGCGGTAAAGATTACAAATTAGTGAATCTTAATTTAAACAGCCAAGGCGGCTATCAACCACCCATGTACCGTTCGGCGATGGTGATGAAAGCGCAAGCCGATGAGTCCTACAGCACGCCAGAGATTGAAGCAGGCACCAGCGAGTTGAAAATGATCGCTGACGGGATGATCGAAGTGATCCATTAAGAAGCCAAGCAGCAACCTTCTTGTTGCATAGAAGGTTGCTGGCGTGGTGCTTAGATTAAATGCAGAACTGTTTTAACGGCGGAAAGCCGTTGAACTCAACTGAGCTATAACTGGTGGTGTACGCACCGGTAGACAACCAGTACAGCCGATCACCGCTGGCCAAATTAAGCGGCAAACCGTATTTGTAGTTTTCATACATGATGTCGGCGCTGTCGCAGGTCGGCCCAGCAATTACCACATCTTCCAGCTCGCCTTGTTTTTCGGTCCAAATTGGAAACTTGATGGACTCATCCATGGTTTCAATCAGGCCAGAAAACTTACCCACGTCGGTAAACACCCAGCGCTCAATCGCCATACGGGATTTGCGCGATACCAACACCACCTCACTGACCAAAACGCCGGCATTGGCCACCAACGAACGGCCTGGCTCAAGAATGATCTCCGGCATATTGTCGCCAAAGTCTTCCTGTAAAAAACGGGTGATTTCTTCCGCGTAAGCGGTCAACGGGTTGGTTTTGGTCAGATAATTGGCTGGAAAACCACCGCCCAGATTAATCATCTGCAACTCAATACCGTCTTCAGCTTTCAAGCGGGTAAAGATATGTTTGACCTTGCCGATGGCTGCATCCCAAACGCCGATTTCTCGCTGCTGCGAACCCACGTGGAAAGAAATGCCGTAGGGAACCAAACCCAGCTCACGCGCCAGCACTAACAAGTCCATCGCCATATCCGGCTGACAGCCAAACTTGCGTGACAAAGGCCAGTCCGCAGAGCTAGAGCCTTCGGTCAGAATACGTACATAGACTTTTGAGCCCGGCGCGGCTTTGGCAATATTGCGCAAATCTTGCGCTGAGTCGGTGGCAAACATACGCACGCCCTGCTCATAAAAATAGCGCACATCGCGGGCTTTTTTGATGGTGTTGCCGTAACTGACTTGCTCAGGCTTTACACCACAGGCCAATACCTTATCCAGCTCATAGATCGAGGCAATATCAAAGTTTGCACCTTTGTCATTTAACAGCTTAGTAATTTCTACCGCCGGGTTCGCCTTTACCGCATAGTAAATCTTGGCGTAAGGAAAATTGCCTTCCAGCTCATCATAAGCACGGCCGATGGTATCTAGGTCGAGCACGACAAAAGGGGTTTCTTGCTGATCAGCAAAGGCTTTGATTTTCGCAAAAGTTGCGGGTGCGAAGTAGTCTTCCACACGAATGGACATAGCAATTCCTCCGAACAGAACGCCAGATGTAGCTGTGGCCACATGGAACGTCTGTTTTGTAAGTCGAAAAAAGGGGTGAAATAGAACGCTTAATCCGTTTCCCCACTTTGGTTCGCCTACTTCCCAAGGCATGTCGCCGAGGAGTAACAGCGGTAAAACCGCCAACCTCTCGTCGTCAGTACTTGAGCCGGATGGATCGTTTCAGCATGAGCGTTCGCCGCGAACTTTATGGGGTTTACGCTACAAATGCAACAGTGCAGCGTATTGATTTTTCACCGCCTTATTTCCTGCGTATACAGCCCTGTGCTGCTACTGCTGGTACAGCTTAAATCACCCTCAACACTAGCACGTATTACAAGCAGCTGTCTTTGCTTATATTCTATTTAGCTATAAGCAAACAGCTTTATATTCCTTTAAGCATAACCAAGAATAGAGCATAGTAACCCCACTGATTCACGACAGAGGTAATGACAATGAGTATTCAGCTAGGCGATATCGCACCAAACTTTCAGCAAGACTCCAGCGAAGGCTTGATCGACTTTCACGAATGGCTAGGCGATAGCTGGGGCGTATTATTCTCGCATCCAGCCGACTTCACACCTGTGTGCACCACGGAATTAGGCTTTACTGCCAAGCTTAAAGATGAATTTGCGGCGCGCAACGTTAAAGCCATTGCTTTATCCGTTGACCCAGTGGATTCACACCATGAGTGGATTAAGGACATTAACGAAACACAAAACACCGTGGTTAACTTCCCCATTTTAGCCGACGATGATCGTAAAGTTTCTCAGCTGTACGACTTGATTCACCCTAACGCTGATAACACGCTAACGGTTCGCTCGCTGTTTGTTATTGATCCCAATAAAAAAGTGCGCCTGACCATCACTTACCCAGCCAGCACAGGTCGAAACTTCCACGAAATTTTGCGGGTAATCGACTCCCTGCAACTGACTGATAACTACAAAGTTGCCACACCAGCAAACTGGGAAGACGGTGAAGAGGTGGTTATTGTGCCATCGATTCAGGACAAAGCTGAATTGGAAGAGCGCTTCCCCAAAGGTTATCGCGCCGTGAAACCTTACTTGCGCCTCACTCCACAACCGAACCGCTAAGCAAGCAAACCGCCACTCTGCACACCATCAGAAGTTGCCGTGCAGGTGTGGGCACTGTCAAGGAGAGCGCTGATGCGCAATGAAACCCAAGTGCGTTATCTGATTGTACCGGGCTGGCAAGGCTCTTGCGCTACACACTGGCAGTCTCATTGGCAGCAGGTTTTGCCTGATTGCAGCCGCGTTGAGCAGGACGACTGGTTATTGCCGCAGCGTCAGGCATGGATTGATCAGCTTGAGCAAGCAGTTGCCGCTGATTCGCGCCCTGTGGTGCTCATTGCTCATAGTCTGGGCTGTGTAACAATTGCACATTGGGCATTGCAAGCAGCAGCCAAACTTTTGGCACAAGTGCGCGGTGCTTTGTTGGTTGCGCCAGCGGATGTTGAGCGTCAAGACTGTCCTGCTGCTCTGCTTAACTTTGCGCCTATGCCCACTCAGCGCCTGCCATTTCCTAGCCTACTCGTAGGCTCTACCAACGATCATGCAGCAGATGCTCAGCGCGCCCTGCTATTTGCTGAGCACTGGGGCAGTGCCGCGGTAATTTTGCCCAACGTGGGACACATCAACGTGCAGTCCGGCCATCACCGTTGGGAGCAGGGTTTTGCTTGGCTGTACCAACTGCAAGAGCACCGCGCTCAGCCTTTACAGCACTCAGCATAAGCAGTGAATCACTCTCAGTATTAGCCTTTGACAAAGTCTCTGCGCAAGCCTGTATGCGTCAACGGCCTAAAGCCGTTATAATGCGCGGCTATTTTCACTGGTTAAATTTAGAGTCCACCCTATATGAGTCGATATGCTGCTGAGGTTGCCAAACGCCGTACGTTTGCCATTATTTCCCACCCGGATGCTGGTAAAACCACCATTACCGAGCGCCTACTGTTAATGGGGCAAGCTATCAGCGTGGCTGGTACGGTTAAATCACGCAAATCCGACCGTCACGCCACCTCCGACTGGATGGCTATGGAACAGCAGCGCGGTATCTCTATTACCACCTCAGTGATGCAATTCCCTTATCGCGAGCACATGATTAACCTGCTCGACACCCCCGGCCACGAAGACTTCTCGGAAGACACCTACCGCACGCTTACTGCGGTGGACAGTGCGCTGATGATGATCGACGGCGGTAAAGGGGTAGAGCCACGTACCATCGCTTTGATGAATGTGTGCCGCCTGCGTGACACGCCCATTATCAGCTTTGTCAACAAAATGGACCGCGACATCCGCGATCCTATTGAGCTGCTGGATGAGATCGAAGAAGTTCTTAATATTAAAGCTGCGCCTATTACTTGGCCGATTGGCTGCTACCGTGAATTTAAAGGCGTCTACCACCTCGCCGACGACAGTATTTATGTCTATACCGCCGGTCATGGTCACGAGCGTACTGAAGAAAAAATCATTCAAGGACTGGACAGTGCTGAGGCCCGCGCACTGCTGGGCGATCGCTACGATGACTATGTAGAAGAGTTAGAGCTGGTACAGGGTGCCTGTCATCTGTTCGACCACGATGCTTACTTACGCGGTGAAATGACTCCTGTGTTTTTTGGTACGGCGCTGGGCAACTTCGGTGTGAACCATGTGCTCGATGCTTTTGTTAATTGGGCACCGGCGCCGCTCTCCCGCATGACGCAAGAGCGCGAAGTACTGCCTTCTGAGGAAGTATTTAGCGGCTTTGTATTTAAAATTCAGGCCAATATGGACCCACGTCACCGTGACCGTATTGCCTTTATGCGCGTGTGCTCGGGCAAATACGAGCAAGGCATGAAGATGCGCCATGTGCGTATTAAAAAAGACATCAAGATTGCTGATGCCCTAACCTTTTTCTCCAGCGACCGCGAACGCCTTGAAGATGCTTATGCCGGCGATATTATTGGTTTGCACAACCATGGCACCATTCAAATTGGTGATACCTTCAGTGCCGGTGAGGAGATGAATTTTATTGGCATTCCGCACTTTGCGCCAGAACTGTTCCGCCGTGTGCGCTTAAAAGATCCGCTCAAATCCAAGCAGTTACGTCAGGGCTTACAGCAGCTTGCTGAAGAAGGCGCCACACAGGTATTTTTCCCCAAGCGCAGCAACGATATTATTCTCGGCGCGGTGGGTGTTCTACAGTTTGATGTGGTCGCTAGCCGCTTAAAAGAGGAGTACAAAGTCGAGTGTTTGTACGAACCCATCAACGTCTATTCGGCACGCTGGGTAACCAGTGATAACAAGAAAAAACTAGATGAGTTTATGGATAAGGCCCACGAGCACCTATCCATTGACGGTGGCGGGCACTTAACCTATCTAGCGCCCACCCGCGTTAACCTTAATCTGATGGAAGAGCGCTGGCCGGATATAGAATTCCACGCCACCCGTGAGCACCATTAACAAAGCGCCAAGTTAGCGCACCAGTAACACATCACAAGGCGGATGCTCAAGAAAATACTGCGCTAAGCTACCCAGCAGTACGTCCGCCAACACTCCACGACCATGCTTACCTACAGCCAAAAGCCGTGGTTTTTGTTGCGCGAGAATTTCGCTTAAGCAGCTGTGTAGCTCACCCTGATGCAACGCATGGCTAATCGCTGGACCCTGCGCTGGCATTTTCTTTTGCTCATCCACAATCAGCTGGGCAAACAGTTCTTCCTGCCATTCATGCTCGTCCGTATCACAGGCATGCATGTGCGCATGCTCTAAAATATGTACTGCATGGATAGTCGCTGATTCAGGTAGCAAGGCATAAGCGGCATGCAGCGCATTACAAGCACAGCGAGAGAAATCCATCGGCACCAAAGCCTGTTGGTACACCGCAGGCTCTGCGCTGACGGCTAATAAAACCGGCGCTGAACTGCGCTGTAAGACACGTTCCAACGTCGTACCGGTAAAATACTGCGGCGAGTCCTGATGATGATCACCCATCACTAGCAAATCAACCGAGCGGGCACGCTGTTGCGCCACTATGCTTTGCGCTGGACGACCAATGACCACAATTAGCTCCGCCTGAGCGTTCAGTCGGCTAATTTGTTGCCCGATAAGTTCTTCTGCGGCAACTTGATTTTGTTTCAGTACGGCTGGCGGCAAATGACTTTCCATCACATGCAAAACAGTCAACCGTGCCCCATGCTGCTGAGCCAAATGCCAAGCTCGCTGCAAAGCAATATGCGCATGCTCACTCAAGTCATGCGCCACCATAATATGCTTAATTGCCATTACTTAATTCACCTTAATGCGCGCAAAGCTCAGCGCACGGGACAACCCCATACGCTGCGCTCATAAGCTAATTACTTAGCCACCTCAAGCGCTTGGCTCAGGTCGGCTAAAATATCATCGATGTGTTCAATACCAATGGATAAGCGCACTAAGTCAGCACTCACACCCGCTGTTGCCATTTCTTCAGACGACAGCTGACGGTGCGTTGTACTGGCTGGGTGACAAGCTAAACTTTTCGCATCACCAATATTCACTAAGCGGTAAATCATTTGCAGGGCATCAATAAAGCGTGCACCCGCCGCCTCGCCACCTTTAATACCAAAACACAGAATGGCCGAAGGCTTACCGCCGTAGTACTTTTTCGCCAACTCATGCTCAGGATGATCCGGTAATCCTGCGTAGTTAACCCACTCTACCTGTGGGTGGGCGGCTAAAAACTCAGCAACCTTTTGCGCGTTTTCGCAGTGACGCTCCATACGCAACGCTAAGGTTTCCAAGCCCTGCATAATTAAAAAGGCATTAAAAGGCGACAAAGCAGCGCCCATATTACGCAAAGGCACTACACGGCAACGGCCGATAAAGGCCGCCGGACCAAAGGCTTCCGTATACACCACGCCATGGTAAGACGCGTCGGGCGTATTAAGCAGCGGGAAACGCTCTTTGTGTTCTGCCCAAGGGAATTTACCTGAGTCCACAATAGCACCTGCTAAGGTCGTGCCATGACCGCCAATGTATTTGGTCAGTGCATGAACCACGATATCTGCGCCATACTCAATCGGACGACACAATGCGGGTGAGGCTACCGTGTTGTCTACAATTAACGGCACACCATGACGGTGCGCTGCTGCAGCCAAAGCCTCAATATCCACTAAACTTCCGGATGGGTTACCAATGCTTTCACAGAATACAGCTTTAGTGTTTTCATCAATCAAGCTTTCCAATGCGGCAATGTCATCATGCGGTGCAAAACGCACCTCAATACCTTGGCGCGGGAAGGTATGTGCAAATAAGTTATAGGTACCGCCATACAGCTTAGCGACCGAAACAATATTGTCGCCCACCTGAGCAATAGCCTGAACACTCATAGTGATCGCTGCCATACCGGAAGCGACCGCCAGTGCTGCTACACCGCCCTCAACCGCTGCCACACGCTGCTCTAACACATCATTGGTGGGGTTGGTAATGCGAGTATAAATATTGCCAGGCACCTTAAGGTTAAACAAATCAGCGCCGTGCTGAGTGTCATCAAAGGTGTAGGAGGTGGTTTGATAAATAGGAACTGCAGCGGATTTAGTGGTGGGGTCAGATTTGTAGCCAGCGTGAATCGCAAGGGTTTCTAATTTCATAAGACTTTCTCAGTGCGTAGGGTGTTAAAGTGAAGTCGTCAAGCATGCCTAGACCCACGCTATGGGTCAAGTAAACAGCCATTGTCTTTAGCTCTATACGCTTAACGCATTTCAGCAGTGTTACGTGTTTTGTAGAACACACTTACTGTGTTGTTCTAAGTATTTATCACCCAAATTTCGGGTTCCAACACATTGATTCTGCCTTGATTTGTGTAACACCTGACAGGGCTGCTCTTTTTGTTATGATGCACGACTTAATTATCTGAGATTACTCTTATGGCCACCAAGCCGACCATCTATAAGCTGCATATCGCTCTCTCTGACTTCAACCGCGACTATTATGACTCTGCCCATCTCACTGCTGCCCTACACCCATCGGAAACCCTCGAACGGATGATGGTAAGAGTGGTGGCCTACTGCTTAAACGCGCAGGAGCATATTACCTTTACCAAAGGTCTCTCAATGGTCGAAGAGCCTGATATCTGGGTGAAGACGCTTGATGACCAGATTGCGTTATGGATTGACGTAGGCGAGCCTGCAGCCGATCGCATAAAAAAAGCCAGTCGCATTGCTACTATGGTTAAGGTGTATAGCTTCAATAGTAAATCCACTACTTGGTGGGAACAGAACAAGAACAAGCTGCATCCCTTTAAAAATGTGCAGTTTTACCAATTTGACTGGCAGCAAATTCAAACCCTAGCCTCACTGACTGAGCGCACCATGAACTGGTCGCTCAGCATTAGCGGCGATACGGTTTATATTGCCGCCGAAAACCAGACCTGTGAGTTGGTGATAAAAGAGCTCATTTAGTAGTTTAGATTTTGAAAATAACGGCCTGCCATAACTACCTAATAAATCCCGAATAGTGTTGCACACGAGCATTCAGGTAGAATGCGCAGCCGATACATTTTTAGGAACAGATTTATGACATGGCGTTACATTATTAAGCAGCTGGGCTTTCCACCATCGGGACTTATACTTCTTTTTTTACTGAGCTGGATGCTGCGCAAACATCTGCCACGCTTAGCGAGTTTTATTTTCCTGATTACCCTGACTGCCTTTTACGTGCTGAGCATTCCGCTGAGCGTCGAGCATTTCGCGCGTCATATAGAAACCGAAGCCGCACTGACTACTGAACAATTAGAGCAACTCGATCAGCACGCCGATGTGATTGTGGTGTTGGGTGGCGGGCGCGAACTGGCTGATGACGCTTGGGGATCTGACCAGCCGTCGTTGTTTGCTCAACAACGTTTACGCTATGCCTCACGCTTGGCTAAAACCTCTGAGCTACCGATTTTAATCAGCGGCGGTCTGCACTTCGGCCAGCCACCTAGTGAGGCGCAAATTGGCAGTGAGACGCTAGCCAT
>LFTS01000072.1 GCA_001513435.1 Gammaproteobacteria bacterium DTU040 | reverse complement strand
GCGGTCTACGAATTGCTGGAGCCTGCTTTTGTCGTTAACTTTCATAGTCAGGGTCGCCAGCGTTATATGCAGGCGAGCTTGGCACTGATGTCACGTAATGAAAATGAGCTTAAGCAGTTAAAAGTCCATATGCCAACTTTAAGGAATCAACTGGTGATGCTGTTCTCTAGCCAGGATTTTGAAGAGTTAAACACGCCAGTAGGTATTGAGCTTCTGAAACAAAAAGCGACAGCAGCCGTCCAAGAATTAGCCATGCATGAAGTGGGTAGTCCAGTGGTTGAGCAGGTTTTGTTTACTAACTTTGTCATGCAGTAAGTAGCTGAGGTCCAAAAGTATGTCAGTGCAAGACTTATTATCACAAGACGAAATCGATGCGCTGTTACATGGCGTTGATGATGGCGTGGTGGATACTGTAGATGATGCTATCCCAGGGGCGATCAAAAGCTATGACCTGACCAGTCAAGACCGTATTGTGCGTGGTCGCATGCCGACCTTGGAAATGATTAACGAGCGGTTTGCCCGTTATACGCGCATTAGTATGTTTAACCTGCTACGCCGCTCGGCCGACGTGTCGGTGGGCGGGGTGCAGGTGATGAAGTTTGGAGAGTACATCCACTCACTCTATGTGCCTACTAGCTTGAACCTAGTAAAAATGAAGCCTTTACGTGGCACCTGCTTGTTTATTCTCGATTCGCGTTTGGTATTTAAGCTGGTAGATAATTTTTTTGGTGGTGATGGTCGCCATGCCAAAATTGAAGGCCGTGAGTTTACGCCAACCGAATTGCGTGTGGTGCGTATGGTGCTAGAACAGGCCTTTGTTGATTTGAAAGAAGCTTGGCATGCGGTTTTGAACGTTGACTTTGAATATATGATCTCAGAAGTGAACCCAGCGCTGGCCAATATTGTGAGCCCAAGTGAAGTGGTGGTGGTGTCCACGTTCCACATCGAGTTGGATGGCGGTGGCGGTGATATGCATATCACGTTCCCTTACTCAATGATTGAACCCATCCGAGAAATGCTCGATGCGGGTTTTCAGTCTGATGTGGATGATCAGGATGAGCGTTGGAGCAAGGCGATACGCGAAGATATTTTAGATGTGCGTGTCCCCCTAAGCTCCACCGTGGTCCGACGAGAATTAAAGCTGCGGGATATTTTAACCATGCAGCCGGGGGATATTATTCCGGTAGAAATGCCGGAACGTATGCTGTTGCGTGCCAACGGAGTGCCTACCTTCAAAGTACAGATTGGTTCGCATAATGGGAATTTAGCATTACAGGTTCTAGAGCCAATTACACGGTCTCGTTGATAAAGATAAGTAGGTAAGCCATGACAGATGAAGAAAACATAAGCATTGATGATCAAGCCCTTGCTGATGAGTGGGCCGCGGCTTTAGCTGAGGCGGGTGATGCTGATCAGGATGAAATTGATGCCATGTTGGCGCAAACCGATTCAGGACCGGCTAAAGCGCCGATGCGTGAATTTCCTGACTCGCCGGTGCAGGACGAAGCTCCAGCCAGTTTAGATGGCCCCAATTTGGATGTGATTTTAGACATTCCGGTCAGTATATCTATGGAGGTAGGCAGCGCTGATATCAGCATTCGCAACCTCTTGCAGCTCAATCAGGGCTCTGTGGTTGAGCTTGACCGTTTAGCAGGTGAGCCGCTGGATGTATTGGTTAATGGCACACTGATTGCGCATGGTGAAGTGGTGGTGGTAAACGAGAAGTTTGGTATACGTTTAACCGATGTCATTAGCCCAAGTGAACGAATCAAAAAACTAAGGTGATGGCATGCGCGCTGTTTTAGGGCTGGGTGTTTTTTTTAGTTCTGCTTGGGTTAACGCTCAAGAACAGAACAGTGCACCCGTTACGTCTGTGACCAGCTCTGCTGATATAACAGGACAACTCATACAGCTTTTGTTTGGGCTGCTGCTGGTCATTGCGGTTATTTTTATATTGGCTTGGTTTGTACGGCGTATCCAGCATAGTTTGCCCGTGAGTAAGGCGAATCAAAGTATTCGTCTTTTGGCTACGCAACCGCTAGGCCCTAGAGAGCGTTTGCTGTTGGTACAGGTTGGTAAAGAGCAAATTTTGCTTGGCTTAACACCAGGTACAATCGAGCCGCTGCACGTCTTGCAAGAGCCGATAGAGGTTGATGATGAGCCAGGTGGCGCATCAGATTTTGGTAAAAAATTCAAAAGCTTGCTCAAGGCGCAAGTGCTAACTGTGCAAGACAATAAGGAAAGCCCATGAGCCGTTTTGTTCGCCTGTTCATCGTGTTTATAGCGGTATTGGGCAGTCCACTTATTTTGGCGGCAGACGCTAATCCCTTATCTATTTCAGCAATCACCATGACCACGGATGCGCAGGGTCAGCAAGAGTATTCAGTTAGCCTGCAAATTCTGATGATTATGACGGCGCTGGGCTTTATCCCAGCGATTGTCATGCTGATGACCAGCTTTACCCGCATTATTATTGTTTTTTCTATTCTGCGTCAGGCGATGGGTTTACAGCAGGCGCCTTCAAACCAAATTTTGCTTGGTTTGGCGATGTTTTTAACCCTGTTTATTATGGCGCCGGTGTTTGAGAAAATTAACCAAGATGCGCTGCAGCCCTATTTAAATGAGCAAATAACAGCAAAACAAGCCCTAGATCTTGCAGAAGGTCCAATCAAAACCTTTATGCTGGCGCAAACACGGGAAACGGATTTAGAGCTATTTATCCGTATAGCCAGGCGCACCGATATCGAATCTCCTGAGGCCACGCCACTGACTATTTTGGTACCGGCTTTTGTGACTTCAGAATTAAAAACCGCGTTTCAAATTGGTTTTATGATCTTTATTCCGTTTCTTATTGTTGACGTAGTAGTGGCCAGTATCTTGATGTCCATGGGGATGATGATGCTCTCACCACTGATTATTTCATTACCCTTTAAAATCATGCTGTTTGTACTGGTGGATGGTTGGACGTTAATTATTGGTACGCTGGCGAACAGCTTTGGCACATTGTGAGGTGAAACACTATGACACCTGAAATCGCCGTTGATATTTTCCGTGAGGCCCTATGGTTGATGGCTATGGCTGTTGCCACCATCATTACACCCAGTTTGGTAATTGGCTTAATTGTGGCCATGTTCCAAGCGGCCACACAGATTAACGAGCAAACCCTAAGTTTTTTGCCGCGCCTTCTTGTAAGCTTTATGACATTGCTTGTTATGGGGCCTTGGCTGGTGGGTAGGTGGCTAGACTTCACCACCAAGCTGTTTGAAAGCTTGCCCTATGTGTTGGGCTAGACTAAATCCATGTTTGAGTTAAGCGGTACTCAAATAGGGGGCTGGATAAACAGTTTCCTATTGCCGCTGTTTCGTATCGGCAGCATGTTGATGGTGATGCCTATTGTAGGCACACAGTTAGTACCACGACGTATCCGTTTATATTTTGCAGTTGCCTTTACAGTGGCCATAGCGCCTGTACTGCCTGAAATGCCGCAAGTAGATGCCCTGAGCGTGCAAGCGATTTTATTGATTGCAGAGCAGATTATTATCGGTGTTTTACTTGGCTTAGTGTTGCAGATGATGTTTCACATTTTTGTCTTCGCTGGCCAGCTTATTTCTATGCAAATGGGCTTGGGCTTTGCCTCATTAATGGATCCGGCCACAGGGGTTTCAGTACCCTTACTCGGCCAGTTTTTGCTGATGCTCGTAACGCTTTTATTCTTAGCCATTAATGGGCATTTAGTAGCTTTTGAAATTATGGCAGAGAGTTTTGTTACTTTGCCTGTGGGGCAGGCGCTGGATATAGGTCATTATACGGTATTTGCGGGTCGATTAAGCTGGGTGATTGGTGCTGCATTGTTGTTGGCATTGCCGGCAGTGAGCTCGTTATTAGTGATTAATATTGCCTTTGGTGTGATGACGCGTGCAGCGCCTCAGCTTAATATTTTCACCATTGGCTTCCCGTTAACCCTCATCATGGGCATGATTATTTTCTGGGCTTCAACGGCTGAAATCCTGACCCACTTCCAAACAATTACATCGGAAGCCTTATTTTTGATGCGTAGTTTTACTCAGTAGAAAGGTTGAAGCTATGGCGGAAAGTGAAAGCGGTGCAGAAAAAAGCGAAGAGCCAACGGCAAAACGTCAACAAGATGCACGGAAAAAAGGTCAAATCGCGCGTTCACGTGAACTAAACACTCTGGCTATTGTGCTGGGGGGTACGGCAGGCTTGCTGATGTTCGGTGGTGTCATAGGGCAGAAAATTTTAGATGTCATGACTGAGAATTTCGATCTGCCTCGCGAAATTCTATACAACGACCGCTATATGAGCTTGAACCTGCTTGCAGCAGCAAAGCATGCAAGTGAGGGCTTAGCCCCGTTATTTCTTCTCCTCTTAGTGGCTTCAATTGTCGGCCCGATAGCCTTGGGCGGTTGGTTGTTTTCCTTAGAGTCACTGGCACCTAAGGCCAGTCGCATGAACCCGGCAGCGGGTTTAAAACGCATGTTTTCCATGAAATCCATTATCGAACTGCTAAAAGCGCTCGGCAAGTTTTTGGTGGTGTTAATTGTTGCGCTGCTTGTGCTGTCCAGTGCCAGTGAGGACTTGTTTAATATTGCTAACGAGCCGCTTGAACTCGCTATTTTGCACGCCGTGCAAACCATTGGCTGGAGTTCGCTGTGGATGGCTTGTGGTTTGATTTTAATTGCAGCAGTAGATGTGCCGTTTCAATTGTGGGATAGCAAACAAAAGCTGAAAATGACCAAGCAGGAAGTACGTGACGAGCATAAAGACTCGGAAGGTAAGCCCGAGGTTAAGGGGCGTATTCGACGCTTACAAATGGAGATGGCACAACGGCGTATGATGAGTGCCGTACCAGAAGCTGACGTGGTAATTACCAACCCCACGCACTTCTCAGTAGCACTTAAATATGATGAGAACGCCGGTAATGCACCCAAAGTGATTGCCAAGGGTAGTGACCATCTAGCACTCAAAATTCGTGAAATTGCCAACGAACACCAAGTTGTTTTATTGGAATCTCCGGCTTTAGCGCGAGCGGTATACTATTCCACGGAGTTGGATGAGGAGATACCAGCAGGCTTATACATGGCTGTTGCCCAGGTGCTGGCTTATGTTTATCAGTTGCGCCAATACCATGCAGGTAAAGGTAAGCGTCCAGATTCTTTAAATGACTTGCCTATTCCGGAGGATTTGCGCCGTGATGAGTAACTCTGGTGTGCGAAGCCGTTGTTAGTTCAGCCTTGGTTCAGTTGAGTCGTGGGATTGTTTAGTATGCTATTTGGCTGATTTTTAAAACTCAAAGGTTCTAACATGAAGCTTATAGTGGTGGAAGACGAAGCGTTGTTGCGTCATCACTTATTGACGCGCTTGGGTGAAGAAGGGCATGTAGTAGAGGCTGTGGCTGACGGCGAGAGTGCTTTAAGAAAGGTTAAAGATTTAAAGTATGACTTAGCCGTGATTGATCTGGGATTGCCTGGCATGAGCGGTATCGAGCTGATTCGCGAGCTACGCCAGCAAGGCCAACAAATGCCTATTTTAATTTTGACTGCGCGTGGTAGCTGGCAAAATAAAGTTGAAGGCTTGGCGGCCGGTGCGGACGATTACGTGGTCAAGCCTTTCCAGTTTGAAGAGCTAGAAGCCCGATTAAAAGCATTGCTGCGACGCGCTTCAGGTTTTGTCCAGTCGACCATAACCGCCGGGCCACTCACCTTAGATTTAAATAAAAAACAAGCCACTTTGTCAGGCGAGTGTATTGTTTTGACAGCCTTTGAATACCGCATTCTTGAGTATTTGATGCGCCATCAACAACAGGTGGTTGCTAAAGAGCGTTTGATAGAACAGCTTTATCCTGACGACGAAGAGCGTGACCAGAATGTAATTGAAGTACTGGTTGGTCGTTTGCGGCGTAAATTAGAGGCTGATGTGGGCTTTAAGCCCATAGAAACAGTGCGTGGGCAGGGCTACATCTTTAATGAAGCATGTCAGTGAATAATTTTTTTCTAAAAAAGAAAAGTTACTCGTTACGTACGCGTCTGATGATAGGTGCTACCTGCACCGCATTTATATTTATCCTAGGTTTATTTCCTGTTCTGCAGCAAGCCTTTACTAAAGCACTAGAAAAAGCTGTGCAGCAGCGCTTGGCTGCTGATGCCAGTACACTGATCTCGGTAGCGCGCATTGAAGAAGGGCGTTTATCAATGCCAGAGAAACTCCCCGATGAAGAGTTTGATATTTTATCTGCGCGACAATTGGGCTTTATTTTCGATAGTCAGGGCAAGCTCGTCTGGCACTCACGTTCCGCAAAGCAGTATGAGATTAACTACCAGCCTCGTTATGATGGTCGTGGGCATGAGTTTGCCAAAATTCGCGACTCACAAGAGCAAGAGTTTTTTGTGTACGACATAGAAATCGATTTGCTGCGAGGACAAAGTGCCGCTTACAGCATAGTTACTATGCAGCCGGTTAGTGACTATAAACCAATGTATAAAAGTCTTAGACGCCAGCTCAACACCTGGCTGGCAGCCGCATTGATTTGTTTGCTGAGTATTCTGTGGCTGGGCCTTAAATGGGGGACACGCAGCTTGCTGCGGTTAAGGGCTGAGCTGGATGAAGTGGAAGCGGGGCAGCGTAAATTATTAAGTGATGAGCATCCGCGCGAACTATTACGTTTAACAGGCTCCTTAAATCGCCTGCTGGAGAATGAGCGTCAACAAAGGCTGCGCTATGTCCACTCTTTGGATGATCTCGCCCATAGCCTGAAAACACCCTTGGCGGTTCTGCAGGGAGTGGCAGAAGTTTTAGCGACACAACCGGAAAACAAAGAACAGGCGCGCACTTTGCACAATCAAGTGAGTCGTATGAGCCAGCAGGTAAGCTATCAGCTGCAGCGTGCCAGTCTGCGGCGCAGCGGTTTAATCAGGCATAGCGTTAAACTTGCGCCATTGCTTGAGCCGTTGATAGAAGCGTTGAATAAGGTGTATTTGGATAAGCAAGTGGATGTGCAGATGCGCTTTTCAAGAGAGCAGCGTGTGCCTGTAGAGCACGGAGCCTTATTGGAAGTGTTCGGCAACTTGCTCGAAAACTCATACCGCTTATGCCTTAGACAGATCTGCATCTGCGTACAAACCTATGAGCAGTACTGCGAAATCGTAGTTGAGGACGATGGGCCGGGAGTGCCTGCCAGTCAGCGCGAACGTATTCTACGTAGAGGCGAGCGTTTAGATACGCAATACCCAGGGCAGGGTATAGGGACGGCGGTGGTTAAAGATATTATCGATAGCTATCAAGGGCTGTTATTTATTGAAGATTCTGAACTGGGTGGGGCCAAATTCAGAATCATATTCCCATTGCACTAGCTGTTTAATGCAGTCTCTGCTCGGCAAAATAAAGGACCGAGCAGAGGTGCTCACTTATACGCGGAACTGAGATAGCAGTGTATTCAGCTCACCTGCCAAACGCTCTAGGTTTTCACTGGAGCGACTGGACTGCTCTGCCGAAGCAGTGCTTTCTTGGGCAAGACCGGCAACACGGTTGATATTCTCGTTAATTTCCTCAGCTACATGGGACTGCTGTAAAGAGCTGCTGGCGATAGAAGCGTTTAGGTCGTTAAGCTTGGCCAAGGCTTCCGTAATGCGCTCAAGGTTGGTGCTGGCTAAATTAGCCTGCTCAACTGCTAGCTCAGAAGCATGGCTACTTTGCTCAATAACACCGACTGCGGCCTGTGAGTTTTTCTGCAGGCTATCAATCATCACCTGCACCTCTTCAGTGGACTGCTGGGTGCGTTGAGCCAGTAAGCGCACTTCGTCGGCAACGACCGCAAAACCTCGCCCTTGCTCACCCGCTCGTGCAGCTTCAATTGCAGCGTTAAGTGCTAGCAGGTTAGTTTGCTCGGCGATGGTGTTAATCACTTCAAGCACGCTGCCGATTTTGGTACTTTCATCGGCCAATGAGCTGATAACAGATACCGCATGGGTAATAGTGCCGGAGAGCAAGTCGTTTTGCTGCAGGTTGTTGTGAATACTTTGCTGACCGGTATCGGCTTGTTGAGTAGCGCTGTTCACTTCCGCTGCAGCCTGTTCAGCATTACGCGCAACCTCTTGTACGGCATAGGTAACCTCGTTCATAGAGGTAGCAATTTGCTCGGTTTCTTGTAGCTGACGCTGACTGACGCTAAGGGTCGCATGAGCCGCTTTGCCCAGTTCTCCGGCTGATTGTTGCAGCGTGTTAGCGCTTTCTAACAGGTGGCGTATCATGGTGCGTAGCTTAGATACAAACTCATTAAAGTTATTAC
Organism: Gammaproteobacteria bacterium DTU040; assembly: GCA_001513435.1. Lineage (GTDB taxonomy): Bacteria > Pseudomonadota > Gammaproteobacteria > Pseudomonadales > Pseudomonadaceae > Thiopseudomonas > Thiopseudomonas acetoxidans. The sequence goes on along the minus strand of LFTS01000072.1, from coordinate 646 downwards.
TCAGCTCACCAATTTCATCATTGCTGTTGCATACCAACTCTTGAGTGAGGTCGCCATCGCCACTTGAGATGTTTTTCAGGGAGTCGACCACATTACGTAAAGGCGTGGTGATGCTTCGGATAATACCTACCACCAAGAACACCATGAAAATAATAATACCGACACGGATTAGGGTGTTGCGTATGGCTGTGGCGCGGAACTCTGCTTGGATGTCATCCAGATAAACACCTGTGCCAATGACCCAGCCCCAAGGCTTAAACTGCTGTACATAGCTAACTTTATCCACTGGGTTGGTTGCCCCAGGCATTGGCCATCTGTAGTTGAAGAAGCCGGCGGCTTCTTGGCTTTTAGCAATACGGACAAACTCATTGAAAATTTCTTTGCCATCTGGGTCTTTGTAACCCGAAAGGTTTTTTCCATCTAGCGTGGGGTTCATGGCGTGCATCAACATAACGGGCTGCAGGTCATTGATCCAGAAATAATCATCACGGCCGTAACGGAGTTTTTTCACTGCGTTCATGGCTTGTTCTTGGGCTTGCTGCTTACTGAGCTGTCCGTTTTGTTCTTGGCTGTGGAAATACTCTAAAATCCCCAATGTGCTTTCTACTAGGTGCTGTGTTTCGATTTCTTTGGCAAACACCAAGTC
>LFTS01000186.1 GCA_001513435.1 Gammaproteobacteria bacterium DTU040 | reverse complement strand
GCGCGGCTGTCCGGCATCCCTTGCCCCGCCTGAGTTGGAATCGATTAGCGCTTTCTCTGTGTCCGTTACTGACAGTGCTAGCATGCCCGCATTGCTCTGTCAGTACACAGACTTAGCCGTTAAAAGCTCACATCCACACGCGTCCACCAGGTACGACCGGTTTCATACACGCGGGTATTGGCTGGCAAGTCAAAAGCACCGTTGCCAGCAAGGTTAAGATGTTCGCTGTATTTCTTGTTGAATAGGTTGTCGATACCGGCGCTGACTTTCCAACTCGAATCAATGCGGTAAGCGCTGTTAAGCGAGAACACGCCAAAGCCTGAGCTTTCTCCAAAGTCTTTACCCGTCACGTTACCGCGATTTTCGTCCACGCGACTTTGCTTGGCAACTACTCTCCACAATGCAGCGCTACTCCAATCACCTTGTTCATAGCCCAAAGAGAAACGCCCTTCAAGTGGTGGCATTTGTGGTAACGCGCGACCATCAGTGGTGTTCTTACCGTAGGCATACGCAAGGCTAGCATCCGCTTTCCAGCCCGGCGCAAAACGATGTGCACCACCTACTTCTGCCCCCATAATGCGCGCGTTAACGTTACGCACTTTTGATAAGGCCATATTGGCTGGCGCAGGTCCTGTCCAGTATTCAAACAGCATGTAATCGCTAATTCGTCCAACATATCCAGACGCCCACAGCTCTATCGGACCCTGAGCATACTGAATGCCAAAATCAAGCTGGGTGGTTTTTTCGGGATCAGTGGCAGCAAATGCGCTCGGCGTACCACTTGGCATACCGTTTGCGCCACCCGCAGAGAACAGCTCCCAATAATCCGGCATACGCTGAGCATGGCCTAAGCCAATATAGGTCGTTGCTGGAATGGACTGCAAGTCACTCTCATAACGAACAAAACCGCTGGGCAGCGTTTCAGTTCTAGTTTTGTTGGCAGTAGGATTAACAATACAACCTGGAGCCTTACAAGTTGCAACAGTCAGGGTTGGAATTCTGCGTCGCATGGCAAGATAGTCACGATGGTCCTCAACCTTATGACGATCTACACGCAAACCGCTAATCAGACGATCTGTTTGGGTCAGCGCCCAACTCAGCTCACCAAAAACACCCCACTGCTTAAATTCAGCATCCTTAACCATATTTGAGTGTGTTTTACCCATCATCATTGAATCACCAACACGAGCGCGTAATCTATGCTCACTGGTTAATCCATCAGCACCGGTAACCAACTCAAAATTATCCCACTGCCAAGTTCCTTTAATCCGACCACCTGTAGTACGGGTGTCAAGCTGGGTAGCCATCGGCATTGCCGTTGCCGGTGTTGTACGCAACTTATAGTTATCCATAATATGGTCAGCGTAGTTGTAGTACAGCTGCGCTTCCAGTGCTTGCCAAGTATCGGTGATATTTTCCTGCTTAAAGCGCAGCGCTACACTTTCGCGCTCAAACTGGGTGCCATCCATACCGCGACCGGCATAGCGTGATTCGCCATCACCACCACCCACGGTTAACTCCAGCAAGGTATCTTCGGTAGGCGTCCAACCTAGCGCCACATCGGAATTCCATTTATTCCAGCGCGAAGGTACACGGTCACCGTCGCCATCATTATAGTCATGCGCTTTGGACGCGTTCGCCATCAAACGTACATAGCCCAGACTATTGCCGATTGCCGCATCAAGGTTACGGTCAAAACGGCGGTGTGAACCCACCAACACACTGCCATCTACACGCATGCCCGGCTCTGAAAACTGCTCTGGCGAGCGTTCAAACAAGATGGTCGCCGCTGAGTTACCCGGTCCCCACTGCACGGTTTGCGGCCCTTTGATCACGGTTAATTTATCGTAGGTTTCTGGACTGATATAGGAGCTGGGTGAGTCCATACGGCTTGGACAGGCACCGAGCATCTCCCCGCCATTGGTTAGCAGTTTTAAACGTGAACCAAACATGCCGCGGAACACAGGGTCGCTGTTGACACCGCCACTACGGATAGCAGAGAAACCCGGAATAGTTTTTAAATAGTCCGCACCATCACTGGCCGGAACAGGCTGACGTGGCTGCTTGGTATCAGTCACCACCACACCGGGGGACTGCTGAGCAACACCAGTCACCACCGCAGTAGGTAGCTTAAGTTGTTGAGCATCTTCAGCCTGCGCTAGCGAAGAAATGGAAATACCGGCCACCGCCATAGCTACAGCCCAAGCAAGCGGCTGTTTAGCAGAATATATAAATTGCATAGTTTCACCTAAATGTTTTTTAACAACCAGCCTCTGCCCGCAGCGCCATCAACAGCGTGCAGCAATGAGCCAATTAGATTTTTAAAAAATAACGTTAGGCGTAACGAGGTGGAGCGCGGGGCGCGGCATGTGCCTGCAAACAAGGCTGGTAAACATCCAGTGAAACCAGTTCTATGACAGCAGGTTGCGCGGCCCTAGGGGGCAGCGCAAAAACAAGCTGCAAAACCACACCTGGACTGAAGGTCAGTAAATCACAATAGCCGCACATCATTAGGTCGTTAACCCACTGCGGCAAAGAGGGGTTGCTCATATGACCCATCAGCGCATGATGATCCATATCATGCCCAACATCGGCATGCTGTTGGTGGTGAGCCGTCGCGTGGTGCGACAACTCAGCCAACTGCTGTTCATGTACGTTTTCTTGCGACAAAAGACCTTGCGCCCCTGAAATCAAGGGGCCTAAGTGCATCATCAGCACAGCAAAGCAGCTGAGCCAAAAAGCTAATCTAGGTCGCGTAGAAGTAAGCAAAGTATTTCCCTTAAAATTTGCTGTCTTTTAATGGTACATAAATTAACGCAGATGCACTTGCGTCACAATGACGCCAGAAATTTAATTTCAAAATAAGTTAACTTTGCGCAAGAAAGGAGAAAAACACTCGCCACAAAAGTTATTCCTGCCAATTATTATAACTTTGTTGCAATAAAACTAACCTGCATTTAAATTCCAAGCAACCAAGGCTTTACCAAAGCCAATTTCATTGCAATTTAATCAAGGCACAACCTATGAGCATGTTAGATAACCCAGTCAACAAATACCGCGCTTACCCAGCATTAAACTTACCTGACCGCACTTGGCCCAATAAAACGCTCACCCAAGCGCCCATTTGGTGCAGTTCGGATTTGCGCGATGGCAATCAATCGCTCATCGAGCCAATGAGTCCTGAGAAAAAATTTAAATTTTTTAAAACGCTGGTTGCTATAGGCATTAAAGAAATTGAAGTCGCGTTCCCTTCTGCCTCACAAACTGACTTTGATTTTGTACGCATGCTGATCGAAGGCAATTACATTCCTGAAGACACCACTATTCAGGTGTTAACCCAAGCACGGGAAGACTTGATTGCACGCACGTTTGAATCCTTGCAGGGCGCTAAAAAAGCCATAGTGCATGTGTACAACGCCACCTCACCGGCTTTTAGAAAAATCGTTTTCAAGCAAGGTAAAGAGGGCGCTAAAGCCTTGGCCGTACATGCAGCGCAGTTGTTAAAAAAATACGCCGCGCAGTACCCAGAAACCGACTGGCGTTTTGAGTATTCACCGGAAACCTTTAGTGCGACGGAGCCTGATTTTGCAGTGGACGTCTGCAATGCGGTGCTGGAAATTTTAGAACCTACGCCCACGCACAAAGTTATTCTTAATCTGCCTGCAACCGTTGAGGTGAGCACACCTAACGTGTACGCCGATCAGATCGAGTACTTCGGCCGCCACATTAACCACCGTGACAACGTTATTATCAGCCTGCACACCCACAACGACCGCGGCACCGGTGTCGCTGCCAGTGAATTGGGCTTGTTAGCCGGAGCGGATCGCGTGGAAGGCTGTTTGTTTGGCAATGGTGAGCGCACCGGCAACGTGGACTTGGTCACCATGGCGTTAAATCTCTACACCCACGGCATTAACCCGCAGCTCGACTTTTCAGATATCGACAGCATTCGTAAAGTCGTCGAAGAGTGCAACCAGCTGCCGGTACACCCGCGCCATCCTTATGTAGGTGATTTGGTGCACACAGCGTTTTCCGGTTCGCATCAAGACGCCATTCGCAAAGGCTTCGCCCAGCAGCAAGCCGACGCGCCTTGGGAAGTGCCCTATTTACCCATCGACCCAGCTGATATTGGTCGTAGTTATGAAGCGGTTATTCGCGTTAATAGCCAGTCAGGAAAAGGTGGCGTGACTTATTTGCTAGAGCAAGAATACGGCATAAACATGCCAAGACGCATGCAGATTGAGTTCAGCCAGGTCATTAAGGCAGAAACCGATCGTACTGGACTTGAGGTTCCTGCTACAAAAATCTATCAAATTTTGCAGCAGGAATACCTAACGGCTAATAGCCCCTATCATTACCAAGGCCACCGTTTACAAGAAAGCGATGGACTAACCGATGTTGTTATAGACGTACTGTTCGATAACAACCTGCACACTCTGAATGGTCAAGGGAAAGGGCCTTTAGAGGCTGTGGTTAGTAGCTTAGCTCTTGATGTGGACATCATGGACTACTACGAGCACGCCATCGGCAATGGCAGCCAAGCTCAAGCTGCTGCCTACGTTCAATTGCGCCAAGGCGGCAATAAAGCGGTCTATGGTGTGGGCATCGACGGCAATATCACCACAGCGAGTATCAAAGCGCTGTTTAGCGCGCTTAACCGCTCGCTAACTGCGTAGCAACGCTTAAACAGAGTATCTACAAACGTAACGAGCTTTGTGGAAGCGCAACTCTTGCGCGAACAAACCTTCCAACAACACCAAACCTCAATCGCGCATAAGATGCGCTCCCACAAGAGCGTTTTAGTCCGTGCTGTTGATGTGGGGGGCTTCTGTGGCTGCTTCTGTGGGAGCGCAACTCTTGCGCGAACCGGACTGACCGGCAGGTAGCGCGGGCATTGATGCCCGCGTTTGTGTCTTGTAGAACCTGCTGTCAGACTGCTAGTCTAACTTAGCAACTTCTTTTCAACTGATAGGTGCTGACATGCCTTGGTATATCTGGTTACTCATCACAGCTGTTTTTGCTACGGTTATTAGCAGTTTATTACTGTTACGAGATACCGCAGACAAAATGCCCATCGATCCTGAAAAGTTAGAACGCATGCAAGAACGTAACGCTGAGCTAGCCGCCAAAGAACGCGCCGAAAAATCAGACCCATAGGAGCCGCATCATGTCCACACGCACTGAAACCGACAGCATGGGTGCTATAGAAGTACCTAGCAAAGCATATTGGGGCGCACAAACCCAGCGCTCAAAAGAAAACTTCGCCATTGGCCACCAACCCATGCCACTGGCCGTGGTGCACGCACTTGCACACATCAAAAAAGCAGCCGCGCGCGTCAATGCAAATCTGGGCGAGCTGCCGACCGACATTGCTCAACTGATTGAACAAGCCGCCGATGAGGTGATTGCTGGCGAGTTGGATCAGCATTTTCCGCTCACCGTCTGGCAAACCGGTAGCGGCACGCAAACCAACATGAACGTCAACGAGGTGATTGCTGGGCGCGCCAATGAAATTTCAGGGCAAACACGCGGGGGTAAATCACCGGTACACCCTAACGATCACGTCAACCGTGCACAAAGTTCCAATGACTGCTTTCCCACGGCCATGCATATTGCCGTACTGCAAGCTGTTACCCTGCACCTAACACCCGCCATTAAAACCCTACGTGACGGTATCGACCAACAAGCAAAGCGTTATGAAAAACTGGTGAAAACGGGTCGCACACACATGATGGATGCTACGCCAGTCACCTTTGGGCAGGAACTTTCTGCGTTTGTTGCCCAGTTGGATTATGCACAGAAGGCCATCGACAACAGCCTACCTGCTATTTGCGAACTGGCACAAGGCGGCACAGCGGTAGGCACAGGCTTAAACTCTAGCCCAGGTTTTGCCGAGGCCATTGCAAAAGAATTAGCACAATTGACAGAGTTGCCTTTACGTAGCGCGCCGAATAAATTTGCCGCACTGGCCGGACATGAACCGCTAGTAACCTTATCAGGTGCTATAAAAACCCTAGCAGTCACCCTGATGAAGCTGGCCAATGACTTACGCTTGCTGGGCTCTGGCCCACGCGCCGGCTTGGCTGAGGTGCACTTACCCGCGAACGAGCCGGGCAGCTCGATTATGCCGGGCAAAGTAAACCCAACCCAATGCGAAGCCTTATCAATGCTGGCCTGTCAGGTAATAGGCAACGACACCACCATTAGCATTGCGGCTAGCCAAGGTCATTTACAGCTCAACGTATTTAAGCCCGTTATTGTGCATAATCTACTGGAGTCCATCGAGCTACTGGCCGACGGTTGCGTCAACTTCCAAAAACAGTGCATTGCAGGTATGACTGCCAACGAGCAACAAATGGCCGCTCACTTAGAAAACGGCCTAATGCTAGTTACCGCACTTAATCGGCATATCGGCTACGATAATGCGGCTAAAATCGCTAAAAAAGCCTACGAAGACAATCAAACCCTACGCCAAGCGGCGCTGGACTTAGGTCTGGTCACCGACGAGCAATTCAGCCAATGGGTGCGCCCAGAGGATATGTTGCAACCTGAATAACTTCTGAGCGTATAAAAAAAGCCGCAACCTAAGTGTGCGGCTTTTTTTATTACAACAAGCGGGCATAATCAAAAATAGCAACTAACGCATTACTTTTTCTTTTCTTCAGCCCATTCCTTAACGTCTTCAGCAGCTTCTTTGGTGGCGTCCTTCACATCATCCCATTTTTCGCTCACTGCTTCTTTAGCGGCTTTTGTTTTCTCTACAGTTGCATCCTTCAACTCTGCAGATTTTTCTACCACTGTGTCTTTAGCTTCGCCCAGCTTCTGCGCCGTAGCATCAGCTGCCTCGCCTATTTTTTTATCAGTCGCTTTAACGGCATCTTTGGTCGCTTCAGCGGCGTTATGTGTTGACTCCTTCACTTTTTCAACCACGCTGGATTCCTGTTTTTTAGGCTGCGCCGTCTTGTTGGGTTCTTGATCACCACAGCCTGCCAGTAAGGATGCAGAAACAATTAGGGAAGCTAGTAATGTTTTTTTCATGGTATCTCCAGACAATAATTCATGCGGGTTATACGCAGTAAGATTTGGTAAAAAAAATCAAATCTCATTGCGAATATGACTGCAAAACGTTCCAATTGTTCAACTTAATCAACAGGCTTAGCATCTCTATTTTTACAGCTTCCTAACGTTGCATGCCACAGAGTCTAACCACACTTACTATCACCACAAGCCAAGCAAGTTAAACAACCATCCATTTGCACAGCCGCTTGTGTATGACATTTACTGCATAGCTGCGCACCGGCTGGGTATTTCTCTGTACTGTCATCACAATTAGCCGCTGCTTGCTTTGCTGCAGCCAGTTGCTCAAATTCAGCTTTTTTCTGCGCAATAAACCGCTGCTGATGCTCATCCAAACCACTGTCCATTAAGCCGATAAATTTAAGGTGGCGCTCAAGCACATCGCCTATCTCAGCCACCAAAGAAGGCATCCACTGCCCTCCCTGTTTAAAGTATCCGCCTTTGGGATCAAATACACTTTTCAGCTCTTCTACCAAAAACGTACAATCGCCGCCCTTGCGAAACACCGCTGAAATAATCAGAGTTAATGCGGCAATCCATTGATAATGCTCCATGTTTTTTGAGTTAATAAAAATCTCGAACGGACGGCGCTGCTCATGCTCACTGCCCTGATTCAAAATAATATCGTTAATCGTGATATAGAACGCATGCTCAGAATTGGGCGTTTTGATTTTATAGGTCGACCCTACCAGCAGCTCAGGGCGCTTAACTTTCTCGTGCATCTCAACAAACTTTGGTTCAGGTGCGGCAGCAGGCTGTACTTTTTCATTAGCTTTAACCACTTCATAGCCAACTATTTTCTCATCAATTTTAATCGTCATTATTGTTTCCTCTGCTTAAAATTTGCCGTAATAGCCTTCTTTCAAAGCCTCGTAAAGGTTGGCGGCGCTATGCATTTCACCGTCATACTCAATCTGCTCATCACCCTTAACCTCAACATTAGAACCATCTGCCAGTTTGAACCTATAGATGGTACTTGCTAAATCTTCCTCTTTTACCAAAACGCCCTGAAATGCTGCTGGGTTAAAACGGAACGTGGTGCAACCCTTTAAGCCCTGCTGATAGGCATACAGATAAATATCCTTGAAGTCCTGATATGGATAATCCGTGGGCACGTTGGCCGTTTTCGAAATTGAGGAGTCAATCCACTTCTGTGCTGCGGCTTGCACGTCCACATGCTGAATCGGGCTGACCTCATCGGCACTAATAAAATAGTCAGGCAGATTATTCGTCTGCGCCTGCGAGTCAATGAGTGTGCGGTACGCTAGCAACTCGTAGCTGAACACATCTACTTTCTCTTTGGACTTCTTGCCTTCACGAATAATATTGCGAAAATAGTGATGGGCAAAACTCGGTTCAATGCCATTGGAGGCATTATTAGCCAGCGACAAAGAAATCGTGCCAGTGGGGGCAATCGAGCTGTGATGGGTAAAACGCCCACCCTGCTCAGCCAGCGCCTCGACCAACTCAGGCTCTTCAGCTGCGACCTGTTGCATATAACGACTGTATTTGGCCCACAGTACTTTGCCGGTAACTTGCTCGCCTATTTTATAGCCATCCTTCTTCATTTCTGGTCGCTTGGCTAGCATTGCACCAGTCACAGTAAACACCTCGTCCATGAGCGGTGCAACACCTTTTTCCTGCCCCAGCTGCAATCCCGCTCGCCAGCCTTCCAGCGCCATTTCTTTGGCCACCCGCTCAGTAAACAGCAGTGACTGCGGATCGCCATATTTCATGCGCAACATACAGATGGTTGAACCCAGACCAAGAAAGCCCATGCCATGGCGGCGTTTACGCATAATTTCTGCACGCTGTTCAGGCAACGGCAAGCCATTAATCTCCACCACATTATCGAGCATGCGGGTAAAGATATTCACCACCTTACGGTATTCATCCCAGTCAAAACTGGCTTGCTCGGTAAAAGGCTGACGCACAAAACGGGTCAGATTAATCGAACCCAGCAAGCAAGCACCGTAAGGAGGCAAGGGTTGTTCGCCGCAGTTATGTGCGTGCAAGCCATTACCGTCAAAGGTATTAATACCTGGGATTTGTACGTCATACACATCTTCATGACCATCAGTCATAACTGACACTACTGTGGCAGTAAAGCGTTCACGGTTAAGTTGACGACGGTAACCACTCAATACGGCTTGCAAACGCTCCGCCTTAGCGCTGTCGGCAAAGCCAATGTGCTGGGCAAACTCAGCCAGATTGTCGCCGCTGATTACCAGTTCATGCTGCGCTTGAACGGGGTAATGACGCTGTCCTCCTTTGCCGTCTGGCAAAAGTGTAAAGCCAGCAGCACGGCGCTCTGGATAAATGGTTGAAGCCACTCCCAGACGCAACAGCATACGCTGTACAGCCTCTAGTCTTGGCAAGTCTGATTGGGCTAGGCGTACGCTAACGCCTTTGCTTTGACTGCCTTGCACTGAACCGTCCGCATCAAACAAGCCGCGTAAAAAACCACGGTAAAACTCACTGGAGGTTTTCTCTAACGCTGCTGTAATCGCTTTATTGCCCGGCTGCATGCCTAACTCTGTTGCCAAATCACGCAGTGCGGCAGATTTCAAACGGTATTCACCACGCCCCTGCACCTGTACCCAACCACTAAAGTCTGCGCGATGTGGCAGTGTTTCGGCGCAACGCAACGCTTCGGCCATTAAATTACACGCAAATTTTTCATCGCCATTAGCGGCCGCTTGCTGCGGCCATACCGAAAGCACTGCTGCCTCTTGCTTAAGCGTGCCATCACCGATCAGCAGCCCCAGTAAAAAACCTTCTTCAAAAGTATGGGCGCCAGACCAGTGTGCAGTTTTACGATGATTATTCAGCAGTACCTTATCGCCTGCCTTAAGCTGCCCAGCCTCGCACCACTGCGTTTCAGTGCGCCAACGGGTTTGCTCGATTACCTTGCGGACGCGATGATCGGCGGTTAAGCACAGTGCATGTCCTTCTTTGGTTTGTAGGCGGAGCACGTCTTTTCTAGCAGTACGAAAAAACCCTTCGCCACCACTGGCGTGATCAACTCCGTCCACACGCGCTATAAATGGCTGGCCTAACAAGTCTTGCACCTGCCGCGGCCCTTCAGCGGTTTGCACCCAAGTATCTGCAGTAACACAGGGATTTGTGGCGCGAATTTCTTCACAGAACCAGTTGTTATTAAACTCATTCACCCGGTCAATAAGAATAAAACCGGGCTCGGCAAAATCATAAGTGGACGCCATAATGGAGTCCCAAATCCGCCGTGCTTTCAGGGTGCGATACACACGACACGCCACCATGCCATCTTCACGGGTAATGTATTTTTCAGTGGTGGGCCAATAGCGCCAAATCACTTGGCTGGTGTCATTTACATCCAGCTTATCGGTTTCTAATTCTGCTGGGCTCAGTGGAAAGGCCAGCGCCCAATCACTATCCTCTTGTACGGCCTGCATAAACTCACGAGTAATCAGTAGCGACAGGTTAAATTGGCGCAAACGGCCGTCTTCACGCTTGGCACGGATAAAGTCCAGCACATCAGGATGGCCGACATCAAAGGTAGCCATTTGCGCACCGCGGCGGCCACCTGCAGAGGAGACGGTAAAGCACATTTTGTCGTAGATATCCATAAACGACAGCGGCCCAGAAGTGTAAGCACCAGCGCCAGAAACATAAGCACCCTTGGGTCTGAGTGTAGAAAACTCATAGCCGATACCACAACCGGCTTTTAGCGTTAAGCCTGCTTCATGCAATTTGCTTAAAATATCGTTCATTGAGTCGCCAACCACTCCAGAAACCGTACAGTTAATGGTGGAAGTGGCTGGCTTGTAGGCTGTTGCTCCGGCATTGGAAATAATGCGTCCAGCTGGGATAGCACCACGATAAAGCGCCCATAAAAACTGCTCATACCAGTGCTCACGCTGCTCAGGCAGTTCAATCTCTGCCAACGCCCGTGCCACCCTTTGGTAGGTTTCGTCAATATTGGCATCAATGCCGCAGCCATCCTTGGTTTTCAGGCGGTATTTCGCATCCCAAATATCTTGCGAAGCGGGCTGTAAATTAATATCCGTCTGAGATGAAGCGTGGGTAACTGCTGCACTTGCTTGAATCATGATGAACTCCTAAACAATCTGTTCTGCGACAAAAAGCCCCTGAAAAGCACTTCCAGAGGCCTCATAAGCAAATCGCAAAACACAACCTATAGTATATTGATAGCGATGCTACACCATATATTGTGCTTATCAAGCTAGATACGAAAGGATTTCTTGATTCAAATTATGGTCGGCTTGTGAATGCCGGCAACACTAGGTGTTGCCGGGTATGCCGTTTATCGGAAAGGTAGGTTGGATCTGACTTTCAACCCTGCGCTAGATTTAGCGACGCGATGCAGCAAGCATCAAAGCTTTCATCTCTGTAACCGCTTGGCCGATACCAACAAATAGCGCGTGCGCAACTATGGCGTGGCCGATATTCAATTCGTTGATACCGGGAATCGCAGCAATGGCTTCGACATTCTGGTAATTCAGTCCATGACCTGCGTTTACAGTTAATCCCTGTTTCAGAGCAAAGGATGTAGCTTTCTGTATTTTTTCTAGCTCCACTGCCAGTTGTTTAGCATCTTTAGCCTTTGCGTAATGCCCAGTATGCAACTCAATGGTGGTCGCTCCAACGCGTTTAGCCGCCTGAATTTGCGCATTATCTGCATCCAGAAAGATGGATACCTCGCAACCGTTTTTTTGCAAACGCTCCACGGCTTCGCTGATGCGCGCCTCTTGACCTAACACATCCAAACCGCCTTCAGTGGTTAACTCTTCGCGCGTTTCCGGCACAAGACAGACATGCTCTGGACGCACTTTCTCAACAATTTTCAGCATCTCTTCAGTGACACCCATCTCAAAATTCATTGGGGTGGTCATCACTTCACGCAGCATGTGGACATCTCGGTCTTGAATATGACGGCGATCTTCGCGTAAATGAATGGTAATGCCGTCTGCTCCAGCCTGCTCAACCAACAAAGCTGCTGTAACTGGGTCAGGAGCTTGGCCGCCGCGAGCTTGGCGCACCGTGGCGATATGGTCGATATTTACACCGAGCAAAATACGTTGTTTTAAATTCATGAAGAAAGCTCCTTTTGCGTAAGAAAAAGTTCGCGGCTCATTAACGGGCGTTGACCCAAATGCGGTGCCAGTGCTTGGCGCATCAAACGCTTTGCCGCTTGTAACACCTCTGGCTGCTGCCATTGTGTCGCCGCTAGATTATGTAAATCAGCACCAAAAAAAGCCCCGGGCAAAACACGACTCAGACGCTCAAAGCCAGCATCGGGCTGTAAAGCGTACCAGTATCGCATATCAATAGGCATCTCTTGAATGTCGTGCGTTAAGGAAAACCCATAACCCAGCTGTTCCAGCAAACGCCATTCAAAGGTACGCAGCAACGGCTCTAACGCGTGCTCTTGAGCCAATGCTTGCAAGGTTATTTCATAATGCTGAAAAACAACGGGCTGCGCATCGGCCAAAGGCAACATCCGCATCAACAGTTCATTTAAATAAAGGGCGCAAAATAAGCGCTCGCCCTGCAATAAATAAAACTGCCCACCGGACTCCAGCTGTGCCAGCGTTTTAAGTTCAGAACGGCCTTTAAGCTCGACATCTAATAAAACAAAGGGTCTGGCTAAACTGCCTTTTTTGCTGCGCGCGCTTCTTAAAACCGCACGCATGCGTCCTTCTGGTGTAAACAGATCAACCAGTGCGCTGGATTCTTTATAAGGCCGAGTATGCAGAATATACGCAGGACTTTGCATAGCCTGAAGATGCCGATTAACTGTCTTGATAACCTAATGAACGCAATGCTCGCTCATCGTCAGACCAACCTTTCTTCACCTTAACCCAAAGGTTGAGCATTATTTTGGTGTCAAATAGCACTTCCATATCTTTGCGCGCTTCCTGACCAATAAGTTTAATGCGCTCGCCTTTTTCACCAATAATGATTTTTTTCTGCCCATCACGTTCAACTAAAATCAGTGCGTGAATATGCAAAATGCGTCCCTGCTGTTTAAATTCTTCCACCTCAACCGTGATCTGGTAAGGGAGCTCAGCACCCAGCTGACGCATAATTTTTTCCCGCACCAATTCCGCCGCCAGAAAACGACTGGAACGGTCGGTTATTTGATCTTCAGGATAAAAATGCTCATTTTCTGGCAGCATCTGACCAATCACACGCTCAAGGGTGTCGATATTTTGTGTGTGCAATGCCGAAATAGGTACGATTTCTGCGTGCGGCATTTTATCGTTCAACCACTGTAGATGCGCCAACATCTGCTTTTTATCTTCTAAGCGATCGGTTTTATTAACCGCAATAATAAGGGGGCACGTAAGCGTTTTAATCCGCTCATACACCAATTCATCTTCTTCGGTCCAGCGCATCCGATCGACAACAAACACACAGACATCAATATCTCTTAATGCCTGCCCTGCAGTACGATTCATATAGCGGTTCAGCGCTGTTTCCGCGCCAAGATGCATACCTGGGGTATCAATATAGAGCGCTTGAACGGCGCCTTCTGTTTTGATGCCCAGCATATTGTGACGGGTGGTTTGCGGCTTACGTGAAGTAATAGCCAGCTTTTGTCCCAAGATATGGTTAATTAAAGTGGACTTACCCACGTTGGGTCGCCCAACAACGGCCACATAGCCGCAGCGGCTTGTTTGCTGTTCAGTTTCAGTCATGGCCATTTTCAATTCCTAAGGCTGCCAGCGCAGCGGCAGCGGCTACTTGTTCAGCAATGCGACGACTCGCACCACTGCCTTTGGTTTTTTCGTCGAGTAGCTTAACTTCGCAATCAACGAAGAACACTCGACAGTGCGGCTCACCCTGAATATCTACTACTTCATAGTTCGGCAGGTCGCAGCCACGGGATTGTAAAAATTCTTGCAGTCGAGTTTTTGAATCTTTATTGGTATCTACTAGGGTTAACGTCGCAAACTCTTGTTCCAGCCAAGCCAAAACGCGTTCGCGTGCGGCTTCCAACCCTGCATCGAGATAGATAGCACCAATAATGGCTTCTGTTGCGTCCGCAAGGATAGATTCACGGCGAAAACCACCGCTTTTCAGCTCACCCGAACCTAGACGTAGGTACTCGCCCAAATCAAATCCGCGTGCCAAAACGGCCAAGGTCTCGCCCTTAACTAAACGTGCCCGCAAACGCGATAACTGCCCTTCCTTGGCCTGCGGGAAATGCTGAAACAGCGCCTCGCCAGCAATAAAATTAAGTACCGCATCACCTAAAAACTCAAGGCGCTCATTGTTGCGCCCCGAAAAACTGCGATGGGTTAACGCTAATGTGAGCAGGCCAGTGTCCTTGAAGCTATATCCCAGCCTAGCCTGCAAGCGTGTTATTGCATTACTCACCGGGCACGCACGCGATATTCTTTTTCAAATTTAACCACCAAATCGATATTTTTTATCACAGGCTCTCGCTTTTCATAGTTTACCTGCACTAAAAACTCATTATTTTCCAAGCTTATCTTCACTGCATCTTGCGGTCTGATGTCATTGATAGCATTGATTTGCATGCCTTTGCTGATATGTGCATAAAAATCAGCTGGACTATTCACTCTACTGGCTGTAGCTGCATCGGTTTCCACGGCGGTGATAATCTTAGTCAGTGCTTTATTATCAATATAATGCGGAATAATTTTAAACGCGATAGTGGCTATAAAGCCCACCAGAATAATAATTACCAACCCACTCAGAGGCGACATGCCTTGTTGCGAACGCGAAAATCTCATATTTATCTCCATATACAAAACTAGCAAAGTTGAATTCTAACGACAAGCATGTAAGTTGCCGGATATTCGGCCAGTGCTAGTTTACCCCTTACTTGATTAAACCAACACGCTCAAAATGCGGCAGCTTGCTCAATTTTGGTGATGGCCAGGTTACCCAAATTACCGATGCCTTACCCACTACATACTCATCCGGAACCATACCCTGCAGCTCGGGGGCAATATGTGGCGCATCCCAATAACGACTGTCTCTGGAATTGTCTCGGTTATCACCCATGGTAAAGTAGTGTCCTTCCGGCACCACCCATTCGCGCGTTGGTTCTGTACGGGTACGGCGCATTTTACGAATTTGATATGAGTTATCACCCTGCTGCTCAGAAAAAATGTGTGCGCTACCCAAACTGCCTGGCTCTTCGCGCAATAGCTTTTGCGGTACGAGCTGTCCATTAACAAAAATCCTTTTGTCGCTGGTGTACCTAATCGTGTCGCCGGGTAAACCAATCACACGTTTAATATAATTAATTCGTGGATCTTCGGGGTACTTAAACACCATCACATCGCCGCGTTGTGGGGTGCCGACATCTATCACCTTAATATCCGCTGCTGGCAAGCGAATTCCATAGGCAAATTTATTCACTAAAATAAAGTCGCCCTCTACCAAGGTTGGAATCATAGAGCCTGAAGGAATCTGAAACGGCTCAAATAAAAATGAGCGCAACACCAACACAATAGCCAATACAGGAAACAAAGAACGGCCATATTCGGCAAGCAAGGGCGCTTTAGATAACTGCTCAACCACCTCTTGATTGGCGGTGGTGCCTACTTGCTGTTTATACGCTGTTACCGCCTGACGACGCTTAGGCGCCAGCCAAACAACATCAATCAGC
>LFTS01000203.1 GCA_001513435.1 Gammaproteobacteria bacterium DTU040 | reverse complement strand
TACTAACCCAATCAGTAAAAGCGCCCGTTCGTGGATGAATATCCCGTTTCGTTTGGCGGATGCACGTTTGGAGCAAGCATTTTTAGCCGGTGCGCAAGAGCGAGCATTGCTTAATCTGCAGGGTCACCGCTCAGTTGGTGGCATGCGTGCTTCGATTTATAACGCAGTCCCTATGGCTGCCGTAGAAGCATTGATTGACTATATGCGAGCCTTTGAGAAGGAAAAAGCCTAAATGAGCGAACAAGAATTGCAGGCACTACGTGTACGCATTGATAGCCTTGATGAG
The DNA here is from genome assembly GCA_001513435.1 of Gammaproteobacteria bacterium DTU040. Lineage (GTDB taxonomy): Bacteria > Pseudomonadota > Gammaproteobacteria > Pseudomonadales > Pseudomonadaceae > Thiopseudomonas > Thiopseudomonas acetoxidans. The sequence goes on along the minus strand of LFTS01000203.1, from coordinate 14,997 downwards.
AAAATCCTTGAGCTAATCAACGAGCGTGCCAGCTGTGCTCAAGAAGTGGGTCGCGTCAAAGAGGCGAATCTTGCGGAAGGAGAGCTGCCCGTGTTTTATCGACCCGAGCGTGAGGCTCAGGTGTTGAAACGCATTATGGAGCTGAACAAAGGCCCCCTGGACAGTGAGGTAACAGCACGTCTATTCCGCGAGATTATGTCCGCCTGTTTAGCACTCGAAAAGCCCTTAACAGTGGCTTATCTAGGCCCAGAAGGTACGTTTTCGCACGCTGCGGCATTAAAGCATTTCGGACAGTCAGTGATTGCCAAGCCCATGGCGGCTATTGATGAGATTTTTCGTGAGGTCGTGGCTGGCGCTGTTAGCTACGGCGTAGTGCCGGTGGAAAACTCGACCGAGGGTGCGATCAACCACACGCTGGATAGCTTTTTAGAGCACGATATCTCTATTACCGGTGAAGTCGAGCTGCGCATCCACCATCACTTGCTGGTGGGTGAGAACACGAAAACCGATCACATTACCCGCATTTACTCTCATGCCCAGTCGTTAGCGCAGTGCCGCAAATGGCTGGATGCTCACTATCCGAATGTTGAACGCGTCGCCGTTTCTAGTAACGCTGAAGCAGCTAAACGAGTTAAAAGCGAGTGGAGTAGTGCGGCAATCGCTGGCGATATGGCCGCAAAGCTTTACGGTTTAACTGTTCTGGCTGAAAAAATTGAAGACCGTCCCGATAACTCAACACGTTTTTTGATTATTGGTAATGACGCAGTGCCGCCATCAGGCGAGGATAAAACCTCCGTAATTGTCTCGGTAAGCAATAAGCCCGGTGCATTGCACGAGCTTTTGATACCTTTCCATGACAACGGTGTTGACTTAACCCGCATTGAAACGCGTCCATCACGCAGTGGTAAGTGGACCTATGTGTTTTTTATTGACTTAGTCGGCCACCAAAAGAGTCCACTGGTTAAAGATGCGCTTGAGAAAATTACCGCAAAATCGGTAGGCGTCAAAGTATTAGGCTCTTATCCAAAAGCTGTGCTCTAACCGAGCCAAAGGCAACTATTATATGACCTGTAATTTTTTAGCGTTGGCGCGCCCCAATCTGCAAGGGCTATCTCCCTATGTTCCGGGCAAGCCTATAGAAGAACTGGCGCGTGAATTAGACTTAAATCCAGCCGATATTGTTAAACTGGCCAGCAATGAAAACCCTTTAGGACCTAGCCCTAAGGTGTTGACAGCAATAGAAAAAGAGCTGCCTGAGTTAACCCGCTATCCTGACGGTAATGGTTTTATTCTTAAGCAAAAGCTGGCTGAGCATTATGGCGTTGAGCCTGAGCAAGTCACCTTGGGTAATGGCTCCAACGATATTTTGGACTTAGTAGCACAAGCCTGGCTTGCGCCGGGTTTGAACGCAGTATTCAGTCAGTATGCGTTTGCTGTTTACCCCATCGCCACCACTATCGCTGGTGCTGAGTGCCGTGTGGTGCCAGCCAAAGACTACGGTCATGATCTTGAAGCGATGCTGCAAGAGATTGACGAAAACACCCGTGTGGTATTCGTTGCCAATCCTAATAACCCAACCGGCACTTGGTTTGATGTCACCAGTCTAGAGCAGTTTTTAGCCGCTGTACCGGAGCATGTGATAGTGGTGCTGGATGAAGCCTATATTGAATATGCCGCCAGCTCAGAGTTGCCAGACGGTATGAAATACTTGGCTAACTATCCCAATTTAATTGTGAGTCGCACCTTCTCTAAGGCATATGGTTTAGCCGGTTTACGGGTCGGCTACTCGATTTCCTCAGCGCAAATTGCCGATGTAATCAACCGTATTCGTGAACCCTTTAACGTCAACAGCTTGGCGTTAGTTGCCGCCTGCGCTGCACTTGAGGATGAGGATTATTTATTCCGCAGCCGTCAGGCAAACGAGCAGGGTATGGAGCAGTTGGAGTTAGGACTGAATGCCTTGGGCTTACGATGGATTAACTCAAAGGGCAACTTTATTGCGGTTGATTTCCAACAGGATGCCAGCGCAATTAACCAAGCTTTACTGGAGCGCGGCGTTATTGTGCGCCCAGTCGCAGGCTATGGCATGCCTAATTTTTTACGGGTTTCCATAGGCACTCATGAAGAAAACGCGCGCTTTCTGACTGTGTTAAAACAGATTTTATCCGATGGTTGATAAGGCTATGCCTACAGTAAAAACAACAACATTAGGTAGGCTGGTCATTGTGGGTATGGGCTTAATTGGCTCATCCCTAGCTAAGGCAATACGCCCAGCGCGCCTGTATGCTGAGGTTGTAGGTGTGGATACCGTTCTGGATTCGTGTCAGCAAGCAGTTGCCATGGGCGTGGTGGACAGTGCTAGTCAAGACTTGCCGGCCGCCGTTCTGCACGCCGATACCATAGTGCTGGCAGTGCCTGTCTTGGCGACAGAAAAAATACTGCAACAATTGGCGCAACTTAAACTGGCTGACTCCTGTGTCATTACCGATGTGGGGAGTGTAAAAGGCGTTTTTGTTGCCGCTGCGCAACGTGCGTTTGGCTACTTGCCGCATAATCTTGTGCCGGCCCATCCAATAGCCGGTTCGGAGCGCAGTGGAGTAACCGCCGCGGATGCTACGTTATTTAAGCATCACAAAGTTATTTTAACGCCTCATGCGCACACCGCTGAGCTAGCTTTGACTAGAGTGCGCCAGCTGTGGTCGGCGACTGGTGCCGATGTGGAATGCATGGATGTGCAAAGCCACGACCATGTGTTGGCAGCCACCAGCCATTTACCGCATTTGCTGGCGTTTGGTTTGGTTGATTCTCTGGCTAAACGCAGCGAAAACCTAGAAATATTTCGCTATGCCGCAGGTGGTTTTCGTGACTTCACCCGCATTGCCGCCAGTGACCCGGTGATGTGGCATGACATTTTTCTATCCAACAAGGACGCAGTGCTGCATCAACTGGATGAGCTTAATGCGGATTTGGTCGTGCTGCGCCAAGCAATAGCAGAGGGTGACAGTCACTACTTACTGGGGGTTTTCACCCGTGCACGCGCTGCACGCGAACACTTTAATACAATTTTGGCACAACGGGCTTATATACAAACTATGCTTGATAATGATTTGGTTTTTCTCGCCAACCCTGGCGGTAATGTTAACGGGTGCATTCGTGTGCCGGGTGATAAGTCAATTTCCCACCGCGCTATTATGCTGGGCTCATTAGCTGAGGGTACGACCGAAGTTGAAGGCTTTTTGGAAGGTGAAGATGCTTTGGCTACTATCCAAGCATTTCGCGACATGGGTGTGGTGATTGAAGGTCCACACGAAGGACGCGTTGTCATTTATGGCGTGGGGCTACATGGTTTACAAGCGCCACCGGGACCTATTTATGTCGGCAACTCAGGCACTACCATGCGTTTGCTGTCTGGAATTTTAGCTGGACAAGCTTTTGATACCATCTTAACTGGTGATGCCTCGCTAACTAAACGGCCAATGAACCGTATCGCCAAGCCGCTACGTGAAATGGGTGCGATGATTGAGACAGCAGCAGAAGGGCGTCCACCCTTAACTATCCGTGGTGGTCATCCACTTACCGGCATAAATTATGATATGCCAATGGCAAGCGCACAGGTTAAATCCTGCTTATTGCTGGCGGGTATGTATGCCAAAGGTACAACTTCTGTTACGGAGCCTGCACCAACCCGCGATCACTCCGAACGCATGCTGCAAGGTTTTGGTTATCCGGTAGAAGTGCATGGCGCTAAAACAAAAATTGAAAGTGGACATAAACTCACCGCCACGCATATTGAAGTGCCTGCAGATATCTCATCAGCGGCGTTCTTTATGGTGGCGGCCAGCATCGCGGAAAACTCAGAGCTAGTGCTTGAGCATGTAGGCATTAACCCAACCCGCACAGGTGTTATCGATATCCTGAAATTAATGGGTGCAGATATTAGCTTGGAGCGAATTCGTGAAGTGGGCGGTGAGCGTGTGGCTGATATTCGCGTACGCAGTGCCTCGCTTAAAGGTATAGAGGTGCCAGAAGAGTTGGTTCCGCTGGCAATTGATGAGTTTCCCGTGCTCTTTATTGCAGCAGCCTGTGCGCAAGGGCGAACGGTCTTGCGCGGCGCAGAAGAGTTGCGGGTTAAAGAATGCGACCGCATTCAGGTAATGGCCGAAGGTTTAACCACGCTAGGTGTACAAGTAGAAACGTTAGCGGACGGGATCATTATTGATGGCGGGCCAATGGGCGGCGGCGAAGTTTGGGCGCATGGTGATCACCGCATAGCCATGTCCTTCAGTGTGGCCTCATTGCGTGCTACGCAGCCAATATATATCCATGACAGCCAGCATGTGGCGACATCTTTCCCCAATTTTTTAACCTTATGTGCGCAAGTGGGTATGCACGTTTCAGTCAACGCGGAGACACAAGCATGAGCGTAATTCCGGTAATCACAATCGACGGACCTAGCGGTTCAGGCAAAGGTACAGCTACCGCGCTGGTGGCTCAGGCTCTTGGGTGGAACCTTCTAGACTCGGGCGCGCTGTACCGCATACTGGCATTGGCTGCCGAGCAGTCAGGCATCGCACGCACCAATGAAGCGAGCTTGCGTACACTGGCCGCGCAGCTTCCGGTTGAGTTTACTGGCGAGCGCATTTTGCTTAATGGTGCCGATATTAGTCGCGCAATTCGTAGTGAAACGGTAGGCACATTTGCTTCTGAAATTGCTGCCTTGCCTGGTGTGCGTGAAGGGCTTTTAAAACGTCAGCATGCATTTAGAGAACTACCAGGGCTCGTTGCTGATGGTCGTGATATGGGAACTGTTATTTTCCCTGAGGCGCCGTTGAAGGTATTTTTAACCGCCAGTGCTGAAGAACGTGCGCGACGTCGTTATTTACAGTTGAAGGATTCGGGCGAAACTGTTAATCTCGCGGATCTTGTAGAGGAGATCCGTGCGCGTGATGAACGCGACATAAATCGCCCTATAGCACCCTTAAAACCTGCAGAAGATGCAGTGGTTCTTGATTCAACCACTATGACCATCGAACAGGTAGTAAACCATATTCTAAGTGAAGCCACTTCAAGGGGCCTAACTGGATAATCGTTGTAATATAACGTTCTAATAAAGCCGGGTTAATCCAGAAGACATTAACTAGGTTTTGTACTTATAAATACAGACCACATTGTCTGGAATGTGGATAGGGTCGAATGACTCTCAATAGCAGGATTAAACATGAGCGAAAGCTTTGCAGAACTTTTTGAAGAAAGCCAAAAAACTCTTGATATGCAACCAGGCTCGATCATTGAAGGTATGATCGTAAGCATCGACGGCGACTGGGTTGCTGTTGACGCTGGCTTGAAGTCAGAGGGCGTTATCCCCGTTGAAGAATTCTACAACGAGCAAGGTGAACTAACCATTAAAGTGGGTGACGTGGTTCGCGTAGCACTGGATGCGGTTGAAGACGGTTTCGGTGAGACCAAGTTATCCCGCAGAAAAGCCAAAAACGCAGAGTCATGGCTGGTTCTCGAAGCCTCTTTCAATGCTGAGGAAGTGGTTACCGGTATTATTAACGGTAAGGTTAAAGGTGGTTTCACTGTTGATGTCAACGGTATCCGTGCCTTCTTGCCGGGCTCACTGGTAGATGTACGTCCAGTACGTGACACTGCTCACCTCGAAGGTAAAGAGCTAGAATTTAAAGTTATCAAGCTAGACCAAAAGCGCAACAACGTTGTTGTATCACGTCGTAGCGTTCTTGAAGCAGAAAACAGTGCTGAGCGTGATGCGCTGCTAGAAAATCTGCAAGAAGGTCAGCAAATTAAAGGTATTGTTAAGAACCTCACTGACTACGGTGCGTTTGTTGACTTGGGCGGCGTAGATGGCTTGCTGCACATTACCGACATGTCTTGGAAGCGTATTAAGCACCCAAGCGAAATCGTTAACGTTGGCGATGAAATTGACGTTAAGGTGCTTAAGTTTGACCGCGAGCGTAACCGCGTATCTCTAGGCCTGAAGCAATTGGGTGAAGATCCATGGATTGCAATCAAAGCTCGTTACCCAGAGGGTACTCGTACCATGGCTCGCGTTACCAACCTCACAGACTACGGCTGCTTTGCTGAGCTGGAAGAAGGTGTTGAAGGTCTGGTACACGTTTCTGAAATGGATTGGACCAACAAAAACATTCATCCTTCCAAAGTGGTTCAGTTGGGCGATGAAGTTGAAGTTCAGGTTCTGGACATCGATGAAGAGCGTCGTCGTATTTCTTTGGGTATCAAGCAGTGTAAAGTTAACCCATGGGAAGACTTCTCTAGCCAGTTCAACAAGGGCGACAAAATCTCAGGTACCATTAAGTCCATTACTGACTTCGGTATCTTTATCGGCCTAGACGGCGGTATTGATGGTTTGGTTCACTTGTCAGACATCAGCTGGCACGAAGCAGGCGAAGAAGCCGTACGCAACTACAAGAAAGGTGATGAGCTAGAAACCGTTATTCTTTCCGTAGATCCAGAGCGTGAGCGTATTTCTCTTGGCGTTAAGCAGCTAGAAGACGATCCTTTCTCCAGCTATGCATCACTCAACGAAAAAGGCACTATCGTTCGCGGTACTGTTAAAGAAGTTGATGCCAAGGGCGCTATTGTTGTCCTAGCCGATGAAGTAGAAGCTGTATTGAAAGCATCAGAAATCAGCCGTGACCGTGTTGAAGATGCGCGTAACGTACTGAAAGAAGGCGACGAAGTTGAAGCTAAAATCATCAACATCGACCGCAAGTCTCGCGTCATTAACTTGTCCATCAAGTCTAAAGACGTTGAAGATGAAAAAGATGCAATGAAAGAGTTGCGTAAGCAAGAAACTGAAGCAGCTGGACCAACTACCATTGGTGAGTTGATTCGTCAGCAGATGGAAAACCAGAACTAAGTTCTAGTTTCACTGCACAAAAAAGGGAGGATTTATCCTCCCTTTTTTTACGGCTAAAATATGTAAAAAATAACAGTCTCGGAGCCAACCGATGTTGCACTGCATTCTTTTCAGCACACTAGGTTGCCATCTCTGTGATGAAGCAGAGGCTATTTTGGCACCGCTATTGAACGTACTGCCCTTGCAAATAGAATGGGTAGATATCATTGAGAAGGAAGAGTGGGTGGAACGCTACGGGATACATATTCCTGTGGTTATGCGCCTAGATACGCAGGCTGAATTATACTGGCCTTTTACTACTGAACAGGCGTATGCATTCCTTAAATGATTTTGTCGCGTAAATGTTCAGCGGCCTGATTTAAAGCTTCAATAATGCGCTCTTTGTCGTAGCTTTGAATGTTGTTGGTATCCATATACATAGAAAAGCCTGACAGCTCGTGCTCGACAAAACTGCGTGTCTCGCCCAGATCTCGGCGGTAGTCAACAACTTGGAAAATCTGTATCGGACGGGTAAAGCCTTTTACTTGTATCTGACCTTTGTCGCGTCCCATAACCACGTCTTTAACCAGCGAGTAGGTTTCGGTTGAGATAAGAATTTCGTTGGCGTCAGCGGCACTTTCAAGTCTGCTCGCTAAGTTTACTTCACGTCCAATAATGGTGTAATCCATACGCGTTTCTGCACCAAAGTTACCGACTGTGCAATAACCTGTGTTGATACCCATGCGTATTTCCAGAGGTTTATCAATGCCTTGCGTGCGCCAATGCTGGCGTAGTACCTTCATATGCTTACGCATTTCAATGGCCATGGAAACCGCAGCCAGGGCATCTTTTTTAGCGCCATGCGTGCTGGGGTCACCAAAGAAAATCATCACGCTGTCACCGATAAACTTATCGATAGTGCCGCCATACTTAAGTGCGATCTTAGACATTTCATTCAAGTAAGTATTTAACACATCGGTTAACGCTTCCGCTTCAAGCTCTTCAGACAGCTCGGTAAATCCCTTGATGTCGGAAAAAAACACCGTTAACTTTTTACGCTGTGCTTCTAGCTTGACACCACGTTTGCCAGAGAAAATAGATTCCCACACCTGCGGGGATAAATATTTAGCCAAGCTGTGGGCCAGATGTACAGCTTTAGCCTGTTCACGTTTAACCTGTTCCTTGGCTTTTGATAGAAGCATTCCCTGAAAATACACGTAATACGCCATATAGCAAAAATAAAGAGCAGCGGCTGCAAAAGCGGCTGTGGATATAAGCAAGGGTGTTTGCAACATAAGTGGCGGTTGCAAGAAAAACCATAGCGCCAACGCCGTTGAAATAAACGCCAAGCAGCCGGCCAGTAATGCTTTTATCCCACCATGAATCAGTGCAGAAAAGACAACTATCAATGCCGCTAATAAAGAGGGGATCAAGGAGAAGCCGACGAGGGCGGTAAAGCCACCCATCAAGGCAGCATCGATAAATCTAAAGCTTTGTTGTTGGGCGGCTCCTGCAGGATCTTTGAAGTGCTCTATCAGCAACTTAACAAAGTGAGGGTACAGCAAAGCAAAAGGAATCAACCAAATGAGAGTGTTATTATTGAAGTGCTTTAGATAGCATCCTGTCGCTACAGTAGCCGCAATCAGTAAATAAGCTAAAGTGCGCGAGTAATATTCAGATAGCAGAAGGTTAGTGGTTTCATAATACGTGTTTGAAGTTGCATCTTGCTTCATTATATGGAGATCCCTGTTTTACACGACCACAATAATAACATGGCTATTTTTTCTAGCTAGACTTAATCGAAACACTATTTTCTCCGCCGCTAAAAATTGCCGAATGTATTAGTATACTCTTCTTACAAGCAGCATTAGGAACACTTATGGACGCATTAGATTTATTGCTTACACGCACTTCAATGTCGCGCTTAGAGGCGCCCGCTCCGAATGCTGAGCAGCTAGATATTATGTATCGTGTTGCTTTAAGAGCACCTGATCATGGTCAGGTTCGACCGTGGCGTTTTTTGACCATAGAGGGGCAGGGGCGTGAAGCATTGGGTGAGTTGTATGCAAAGGCATTAATACACCAAAACCCACAAGCCAGTGCCGAGCAGATCAAGCGGGCACGTGCAATGCCATTAAGAGCGCCGATGATCATTGTTATTATCGCCTGCAAACAAGAGCACCCTAAAGTGCCTGAGTATGAGCAGATTATCGCGGCAGGTTGTGCAGCTCATGGTTTGTTGCTGGCGGCGCAAGCGCAAGGCCTAGGTGCGTTTTGGCGCTCTGGTGAAATGACAGATAATAAACACGTTACCCAGCAGCTTGGACTGCAAGAAAATGAGCAAATTATCGGCTATATGTATGTAGGCACGCCTTCCAGCGACTGTAAAATAGGAGCGCAGTTAGAGCCAGCGGAGTTTGTTAGCAGCTGGCCTAACTAAAATAGGGCAATTCAATGGTAGCGATAAAACCGCCATGCCTGTGATTGGCTAGGCTAAGTTGACCACCTAATTGGTGCACAGCACGTTCGGTAATAGTTAAGCCCAAACCATAGCCTGTGGTTTGCTGGTTTTTTTCCCGTACAAAGGGCTGCGTGAGCTGGCTTAACAAGCTGTCATTCACGCCGGGACCGTGGTCTCTAATTGTGATAACCAGCTTATTGCTATGTAGCACGACCTGTATTTCAACCGGCTTATCCGCTGGGCTAAAACGTACCGCATTACGCAACAGATTATCTAGGACGCGCTGCAAAAGGCTTTTTGCCAGGTTTAAGTTTACGGGGCTAGGGCAGTTAAGTTGTATCTGCTGCTCAGGCGTGAAAAATGCGCAATCATCTTGTAGCTCATGCAATAACGCGCACAATTCAAAGCTTTCTGGTTTAGGAGTTTCTTGCTCCATGCGCGCTAATACCAGCATCTCATTAATGAGGGTATCAAGACGCTCGCACTCCAAGGCAAGCTTTGGCCAGAATTCCTGTTGTTTTTGCGCCGGTGCACGCTCAGTTAAGGCTAAACCAACCTGCAAACGCGCTAAAGGGGAGCGTAATTCGTGAGAGACATCCCGTAGCAACTGGCGTTGACTGTTGAGCATGTTTTGCAGGCGTTGCCCCATTTTGTTGAAGTCAGCAGCCAACACACCAAACTCGTCTTTGCGCTGGGCCAGTTCGGCCAAATGTTTTTGTTGATAAGCCGTTTCTCCCAGCTCACGCACAGCATGGCGTAAACGCATCAGTGGCCGGGTAATAGAGAAGGTTAGTAACAGGCTAATCAGAGTCAAGACAACAACGGCGACAAAGACCAACAATAGTGGACCAAAACCATGTCCGTATTGCCATTTAGCGAGTTCAGAACGCGGAATGCGGTGAATAAATAAGAAGGTGTTTCCTTGTGGCGAACTAATTTCTTGCGTCAGTCTGCGCCAGTTTGAATGTGTGTTGTTTGACTGGTTGTTTATATTGATTGGCGCATTACGCATTCTGCTGCTGGTCGAAACAAGCTGGCCGTCTTCATCAAAGACCTGGGTGTAAATACGGTGTTCTTGTCGTAATTTATGCAAGGCTTGCTGGGCTTGGGATAACTCGCCTTGCTCATACAGCTGCAGCCATTGCTCAGTCAGTTGGGAAAAAGCAGGGTGGTGGGACAGTATCCAAGCATCTTGATTAAAGAAGCGCGTCAATAGAAAGGTTAGTGTGCCCGTTAAGATAAGCGCTAACCAAAAAGCACCTAAAACCCGCCAAAATAACGATCGCATGCTAACCCCTGAAATAAAAACGCTGCTGCCTAGTGCTTAAGCAGCAGCGTGGTGGGTGGTTACTGGTTTAATACATATCACAGTCACGATACTGTCTGTGCATCTTGTATTGGTTTTTTTGTCGGTTTTTACCGGCTTTGCCTTGTCCAACTCTACCGATATTTTGTTTTTGTCGTTCCAGCTTTTGCTCACGCATTTGGTCAAACGCTTTTTGTTGTTCTGGAGTTAAGATTGCGCGCATCTGTGAGCGGTTTTTTTCCAGCATTTGTTCGCGCTTTTTGTCGTATGCATCACGGTCTTTTTTAGGGATCTTTTCCCATGTTTGCTGATAAAGCTTTTGTTGCTCTTGGCGGTGCGCTTGACGCATTTCTTGCATCTTGTCGCGCTGTTCTTGGTTGAGACGTGGGCCAGAGTAGTTTTGTCTTAATTCCTGCTGCTGCGCTTTAGCGTCCGGCTGTTTGGCAGTTTCTGCTGCTTGCAGGGCATTGAAGGGTAGTAAGGCGGCTAAGGCAAGGGTTGTTAATTGAATACGCATCTGATTTCTCCTTGGTAATGTCCGGTGTGTCCGGCATGGAGTTAGTATGCCTTGCTCTATGTAAAGCGCGGTCAGCAGATTGTAAAGTGTGGGTAAAGAAAATAACGACGCCCTGACAACGCAGGAAATTATTCAGAGCTTTCTAAGGGTTTATGAGACGCATAATAATAGCCACGCCCACGGATAGACAAGATACGCGGCTCACCGTTGGGATGCGTGCCTATTTTGCCTCTTAGATTACTGATATGCATATCTATGCTGCGGTCATACAAGGTCAGCTTGCGTCCAAGCGCGAGCTCTGTGAGCTTATGTTTATCGATAGGCACGCCAGGATTTTGTAATAATATTTCTAGCACCTTACCCTCAGAGACAGTCAAACTGACTTCATCGTTATTCACCAGCAATACACCGGTGGCAGGGTTATATTCTAAATCATCGAATGCAATAAGTGGCGTTGTGGCTTCTTCTACAGTAGAGAGCGCCGCGCTTTGACTGCGGCGCAACACAGCCCTAAGTCGCGCGGTGAGCTCTCTTGGGTCGCAGGGCTTGGCAAGGTAATCATCGGCGCCCAACTCAAGGCCTAGAATGCGGTCGGTTGGTTCGCCGCGCGCTGAGAGCATTAGCACCGGCAAGCCTTTATGTTGCGTGCGCAGGGTACGCAAGAACTCCAAGCCATTGCCGTCGGGTAACATGACATCGAGTATCACAGCATCGGGCAATTCTTGAGTGTGCAGATAGCTGCGCGCGCTGGTTGTATCATGCATGGCAGTAATATCAAAGCCATCCTGACTTAGCCAATCCTTCAACAATGCACACAGCTCCTGGTCGTCATCAACCAATAAAATCCGGCTTGTTTGCATATTTTTACTGGGGAAATACTTGTTTAAAAGGTTTTACTTGCACCTGTGCGTACACGCCAGCACTTACATAGGGATCGGTGTTAGCCCATGCTTGTGCTTGCGCTAAGGAAGCAAACTCAGCAACCACTAAGCTGCCTGAAAAACCGGCAGTACCTGGGTCTTCGCTATCAATATGCGGAGTTGGGCCGGCTAAAACTAAACGGCCTTGATTTTGTAATTCACGCAAACGCTCAAGATGGGCAGGGCGCGCGGCCATACGTTTTTCTAAACTGTTCTCTACATCAGTCGCAATAATGGCATACAGCACTTTTATATCTCCTTTGTGTTATCTTCAGGTGCGGGTTTGATGTGACGCGCGATAAAAACGCCCTGGGCAATTAAAAACACAAGGGTCATGCCAAGGCTGCCAAATACTTTAAAGTCGACCCAGATTTCATGGAAGGTAAAAGCGACAAATAAATTCGTGCCGCCTAACACCAAAAAGAATGCTACCCATGCGATATTAAGCTTAGTCCAAACAGAGTCGGGCAGTTCAACGGCGTGCCCCATCATGCGTTGAATCAGCGGCTGCTTACCAATAAAGTGACTGGCAGCAAAGCCTAACGCAAACAGCCAGTTGACCACTGGGGCTTTCCATTTCAAAAAGGTTTCGCTGTGAAAGGCTAGAGTTAAGCCACCAAAAAACAAACAGCCAAGTAGAGTGAGCCATTGAGTTTTTTCTAGGCGTTTATGCACGATAAATAACGTACCGTAAACCACCACAGAACTAATAATAAGTACAGCGGTAGCACTAAAAATACCGCCCAGCACCCAGCTTTGACCAAGCAGCTCGATGTCTCTGGGTTCAGTTTTAAAGACGATAAAAAATAATAATAACGGAATAAAATCAATAAATTGTTTCACGGTGCAGGCAACCTCTATAATAGAGCACGCATAATAGCAAAGTTTGGTAAAAGTAGTCCTTATGAAAGTTGATTTACACAGTCATAGCACAGCATCAGACGGGGTTTTATCGCCTGCTGAGCTGGTAAAGCGTGCTCATAGCCAAGGCGTAAAGCTGTTGGCGTTAACCGACCACGACACCCTTGCAGGCATTGAACAGGCACGCACAGCGGCGCAAGAGCTAGGAATGCACCTGGTTAATGGGGTTGAACTGTCCTGTTTATGGGGCGGAGCAACGATCCATGTTTTAGGCTTTGATTTCTCTATGGAAAACAAAGTGTTAACCGAGCTTATTGATGAGTTATATGATGCGCGTTTGTTACGCTCAGAAGAAATAGCACAGCGTTTAAGTAAAGCCGGCTTTGCGGATACGCTGGCTGGAGCCAAGGAGGTTCAAAAGCAGTTGGGTGAAGTACAAACGCCCCCAGCTAGGCCTCATTTTGCTGAGTTTATGGTGCAGGCTGGTTATGTGAAAAGCCACAGCGAGGCTTTTAAAAAATGGCTCGGCACAGGGAAAATAGGTGATATCAAGCAACACTGGCCAACATTAGAGCAAGTCATGCACGCTTTGACTGAGGCGCAGGCTTGGATAAGTCTGGCGCACCCGTATCAGTATGATTTTACCCGTAGCAAAAGACGGCGCTTAATCAGCGACTTTGTTGAACTCGGCGGCCATGCCTTAGAGGTCAGTAATGGCCTGCAACCAGCAGAGCATGTAGGTGCACTATCGATATTGGCTCGAGAGTTTTCCTTATCCGTCAGTGCCGGCAGTGACTTTCATGCACCGCATCAATTTTCTGAGGTCGGTCTGTATCGAACACCAGCTACAGATTTAGAGTATTTATGGCATAAATTTGCCTTACCAGCTGATTTGCAGCTGGCTACAGGAGTTTAACGAAATGAAGTTTTTTCAAATCCATGCGGAAAACCCGCAAAACCGCTTGGTTCGCCAAGCCGTTGATATTATTAAACAGGGTGGCGTCATTATTTATCCAACGGACTCGTCTTACGCCGTCGGCTGTAGAGTAGGGGACAAGCCTGCCCTAGACCGTATTCGCTTGTTACGTCGCTTAGATGACAAGCACAACTTTACATTGTTATGCCGCGATCTATCGGAGCTGGGGCTGTATGCCAAGGTCAATACGACAGCTTTTCGCTTGTTAAAAGCGCACACGCCAGGTCCTTACACCTTTATCTTAAACGCCACCCGTGAAGTGCCGCGCATGCTAATGCACCCTAAGCGGCGCACCATTGGCTTGCGTGTACCCAGCAATCCAATCGCCTTAGCGTTGTTGGAAGAACTGGGTGAGCCATTGATGAGCGTGAGCTTGATTATGCCCGGTGCAACCGAGCCTTTGAGCGACCCTTATGAGATTCGTGACTTGCTGGAGAACCAGGTCGATCTGATTATTGATGGCGGTTACGGTACCCATGAAGCCTCGTCGGTTATCAGCATGGTTGATGAAGAGCCTGAAGTGTTGCGGGTTGGTTCTGGCGACGTAAGTGCGTTTATTAATCAATAGGTTAGCATGCAAACATCAAGTGAATTAGCGCAGCATCCTGAGCAGCTTCCGCTGGCTCTGGTCTATGGCCAAGCTTTAAATCAGCTGCCACAGGATCTGTATATTCCACCTGATGCATTGGAAATAATTTTAGAGGCCTTTGAAGGTCCGCTGGATTTGTTGCTGTACCTAATTCGCAAACAAAACGTCGATATCCTTGATATTCCAGTCGCGGCAATTACCCAGCAATACATGCGCTATGTTGAAATCATGAAGGATGCGCGCTTAGAGCTGGCGGCAGAATACCTCGTGATGGCAGCCATGTTAGCAGAAATAAAATCACGTATGCTGCTGCCAAAGCAGAGTATGGCTGATGAAGATGAAGAAGACCCAAGAGCTGAATTAATCCGCCGCTTACAAGAGTACGAACGCTTCAAAGAAGCGGCTGAAAAACTTGATGAGCTGCCTAGAGTAGGGCGCGACGTATTTCTTCCCCTGTTACAGATAGAAAAGCAAAAGAATTCGCATAGCC
>LFTS01000065.1 GCA_001513435.1 Gammaproteobacteria bacterium DTU040 | reverse complement strand
CCCAATTGAAAAGCCGGAAGCATTTTGCTTAAAGAGCCACCCCCTTTACCCAGCACCACACCCGTGCGTACTAAACAAACGCGTACGCCCAAAGCCTCGGCGGCTAAAGCGGCTTTCTCCCAAGCGGCACAAAGTTCATGTGTAAAGCCGTCACTTGGTTGGGTTTGCTCGGTAACCGTTTTATCACCCTGCTCACCGTAATAACCCACGGCGGAGGCCGATACGAGAACCTTGGGAGGAGTAGCTTGCGCCTTCATCCACTCCACCAACTGTTCAGTTGTGTTAACTCTAGAACTTATCAATACCTGTTTACGTGCGGACGACCAGCGTTTATCGGCAATTCCTGCGCCGGCCAAATTAATCACGGCGTGCACAGAATCAGGTTCTAACTCGCTTAACTGATTAACAAACTCAGTCACACCCTGTGGCAACACTGGTTTGGTTTGCCGCGTCCACAAAATCAGCTGGTGTCCTTGGCTGACTAACAGTGGGCAAAGCGCTTTACCAATAAAACCTGTACCGCCAGATATTAAAATACGCATATAGACCTCGACCCGATTGATTGAACTGTCAGCCGTTGAGTGTCCATGACAGCACTTTTTTTCACCCCAGTATCAACAGCATTTTATGTTGGGGAGTTTGCGACCTAACTCAAAAACACTTATCAAAAACGACAATTTTCAGGGGCTTATTCTATGCAAAGCCATATGCACCATAGGCTTACACAATGCATCCACAAATACTGTGGATAACTCTGTGCATATCATGCTGACAAAACCAGCTTCCTCTTGACTGCATTGGTTCTAGGGCGGTTTGCTGCTTTTTTAGGCACTGACTAAAAGTCCTACTAAATCAGCAACTTGTGCCCACATGAAAAATCATTGCATGATTTAGTGTTTTTTAGCGCAGCTTAACGCAACATCAATTTAATCTGTGTACAACTACTGTTACCGAGGTATAACTGCGCGCTCATATCAGCAATTAGCGCGCAATAACAGCCCTATCCTTGGCTTTACCACATTAAATCATCGGGCACCTGATATGCTGCATAGGGATCGTCTTCATCCGGTGTTTCAGTGGCTACATTTAACAGCACAATCCTGCGCGGATCGCGCTCTTCAATCTTTACTGCTGCATCACGGGGAATAATTTCATACCCGCCACCGTGAGTCACAATGGCTAAACTTCCGCTGCTGAGTTTATTACGCACCAACTCATTGACAGCAATACGCTTAACTTTTTTCTGATCCACAAAGTTGTAATAGTCATCTGTATCAAGTTTGGGCAAACGACTGCTCTCAATCAGCTGTTTGATTTGTGCAGCACGGGCTTTTTTTTCTGCTTTTTCTTGCTGCTGCTGATTAAGTTCTTGATCGCGTTTAGCTTTATCTGCAAGCGCTTGGGCAGCTGCTTCTTGGCTTGAGTTATCAGCTTCAGCTTGCCCTTTATGTACTAAACGCTTTTCTTTCCTTTTTTGCCGTTCGGCCTGCTTTGCTTGTTTTTCGTTAACTAGCCCAGCTTTCAGCAACTGATCGCGCAAGGATAAACTCATCACCACTTCCTCAAACTTATGATTTAGCCAAACTTTGCTTGGCTGCATTCCACAGCGATTCCAAAGTAGCTAAATCGCATTCGGTTATTTCTTTGCCCTGTTCAACTAGGCGTTGTTCAATGTAATTAAAACGTTGGTAAAAGCGTTGATTGGTCAAGCGCAGTGCTTGCTCAGGATCCACCTTAACAAAGCGCGCCAAGTTACCAACTGAAAACAACACATCCCCAAGCTCATGCTCTATGGCCTGTGCATCCTGCTGCTCAATGGCTTCTTGCAACTCAGCTATTTCCTCTTGAATTTTTGCTAACACTGAAGATAACTCTTGCCAATCAAAGCCTACTTTTGCTGCTTTTTTTTGCAGCTTAGTAGCACGAGTCAACGCTGGTAGATTCAACGCGATACCATCCAGCACTGAAGCAGCTGGTTGCGCCTGCTGCTCGGCGCGCTCCTGCGCTTTGATTTGCTGCCACTGCTGCTCTACCTGTTGCGGCTCTACTTTACCTGCTTCACGCTGACTGTGCAGCTCACCACTGGGGAAAACATGTGGATGACGACGAACTAGCTTACGTACACAGGTATCCACTACATCAGCAAACTCAAAACGTGATTCCTCACGAGCCATTTGGCTGTAATACACCACCTGGAAAAGTAAGTCACCCAGCTCTGCAGGCAGCTGGGCAAAGTCTTGGCGCTCAATAACGTCCGCCACTTCGTAGGCTTCTTCAAGCGTGTGCGGCACTATGCTGTGAAAGTCTTGCGCCAAATCCCAAGGACAACCGGTCACGGGATCGCGCAGACGCTCCATCAGGTAGAGCAAATCCTCAAGGCTGTAGGCTTTAGTTTGATTCATCATCTACTTCTTGCTCAGGGGCTAAATCTTCAAATTGCGTCGCATGCAAACGGCTGTAGTAACCATTTTGTGCTAATAATTCTGCGTGGGTACCGCGCTCAACAATCTTTCCTTGGTCCATAACCAAAATCAAATCAGCACGTTCAATGGTGCTTAGCCGGTGAGCAATAACTAGTGTAGTGCGACCCTGCACCGCATGCTCTAATGCCGCCTGAATATGCCGTTCTGATTCGGTATCTAACGCCGAAGTTGCTTCATCTAAAATCAATAAAGGTGCGTTTTTAAGCAACGCACGCGCTATGGCTAAACGCTGCCGTTGCCCGCCAGACAGTAGCACACCATTTTCGCCCACCAGCGTTTGATAGCCCTCGGGCATACGCTCAATAAACTCAGCTGCATAAGCAGCTTCGGACGCCGCTTTTATTTGCTCAAGCGGTGCGCCGGCCAAATCACCATAGGCAATGTTATTGGCCACCGTGTCATTAAAGAGAGAGACATGCTGATTTACTAAGGCAATATGACGCCGCAAATTGCGCAACTTAAGCTGCTTTATATCCACGTTATCAAGCAGAATTTGTCCCTGATCGTACGCATAAAAGCGCGGTACTAGGCTAGCAAGAGTCGACTTTCCGCTACCAGAGCGCCCAACCAAGGCCACCATTTGCCCAGGTTCAGCGACAAAACTAATATCATCTAATACAAGTTTATCGGTTTGCGGATATGCAAAGCTCAGATTACGCACCTCTAAGCGCCCTTGCACCTGAGTTAACTCTTGCGTACCGCTGTCATCTTCTGGTTCTTCATCCAGCTGCTCAAAGATACTCTCCGCACCGGCCACACCACGCTGAATAGTCGAACTCACCTCAGACAGTTGGCGAATAGGTTTGGGTAACAAACCCGCCAAGGTGATATAGGCCACCAAATCCCCCGGCGATGAATCACCACGCAATAGCAAAACCAAAAACAACAACACCGACATTGCTGAATAAATAACCAACTGTAAAGAAGGAGTATATACCGCGGTGGTTTTCACCATTTTGAGCTGTCTTTTGGTGTTGCTATCACTGGCCTTTAAAAAACGCTCCTTCTCAAACTCTTCTCCGCCAAAACTGCGTACCACCCGATAGCCATGGATGGTTTCAGAAGACACGTGGGTAACGTCTCCCATGGCGACTTGAATTTTTTTACTTTGTTTGCGGAATTTTTTGCTTGCACTGCTCACCATCAATGCAATGAGGGGCAAAATTGCCACCATCACCAAAGTCAGTTTCCAGTTCATCCACAGCAGCATGCCAAACAAGAACACTACAGTCATGCCCTCGCGCACCACCACTTTAATGGCTTCGGTAGCAGCGCCTGTCACCATGGTCACGTTGTAGGTAATACGCGAAATCAAATGCCCAGAATTGTTTCGATCAAAATACACGTTCGGCAGAGTTAACAGGTTGTTAAACAGCTGCACGCGCAGATCATGCACCAACCCCAAGGAGACCTTAGCTAGAAAATAGTTACCCAAAAAAGAACCAACACCCTGCCACAGCGCAATAATCACAATCAGTAACGGCACAGCTTGTAACAAGCGCAACTCGGCTAACCAAGAGACATTTGGAAATAAAACCGCGTCAGGCGTGGTAAGGCCATCAACAAAATACTTTAAGACATAACCCAGCATCGGCTGGGTCGCTGCAAAAAGCAGATAGCCGAAAATACTGATGGAAAAAAGACCGATATAGGGTCTGACATAACGCAGTAGGCGAAAATAGATTTTTGCGCTAGAGAGACTTGTTTTGTTAGATTCGTTGCTACTCATAAACCACATACTCAGCTTTGCATATGGCGGCAAATACTAACACAAAGGCTTTGACTGTTCTTAGCTCAGCAGCGAAAAAAGCAAGGCTAAACACCCCGCCAAAGTGACCAGCGAGTCGGTTTAGGCAACACCCAACTAAAACAACACTTCTTTGACGAAGGGTATGGTCAGCTTGCGCTGTGCTTGCAGAGAAGCCTCATCGAGTTTTTCTAAGGCAGAAAACAGGTTATCCATGCTACGTCCTGTGTGGGTTAGCAAGTAACCGCCCACCTCATCAGCCAAATACAAGCCACGTCTTGATGCACGCAACTGCAAAGCACGCAATTTTTCATCATCGGACAATTCGTGCAAATGAAAAACCAGTGCCGTATTCAAGCGTGACTGCAGGTCAGGCAGCTCAATACCCAGCTCACGCGGGCTTGCCTTAGCACCTATAAGCAATCGCTTTCCTGCATCACGCAATCGATTAAAGGCATGAAACAAAGCAGTTTCCCATTCTGCTAAGCCAACGATGCATTGCACGTCATCCAGAGCAACCAAGTCACAGTTTTCAATATCATCCAGTATTTCGGTGCCGTAACCCACGCACTCAGTCATAGGCAAGTACAGGCTTCTACTGCCAAGCTCTTCGGCGCGCAAACAGGCTGCCTGCAATAAGTGCGTGCGACCTGCCCCAGCAGCACCCCAGAGCCAAATGAAGTTCTCCACCCACGACTGCTCTAGCTGGCAAGCGCGCTCAACATAGCCTAAGGCTGCAGCATTGGCGCCTGGATAGTAATTGGCAAAAGTCGCATCATCGCGTAGGCGTACCGCAAGGGGTAACTGAATTGGTTTCATAGAAATATCACTACTGCCTGCATGAAATTAATCTGCAGCCTCAGACTCACTGTGTTGATAGAAACGCGACTTTATATAGTAAGCATACAGATGACGCAACAAAACCATCAATATAGCTGCTACCGGCAAAGCCAACAAAACTCCTGTAAAACCTAACAATTGACTACCCACCAACAAGGCAAACATTACCGTGACAGGGTGCAGCCCTAGACGGTCGCCGACCAAAGCCTGGGTTAAAAACATACTTTCCAACAAACGTCCGACGATAAAGACCAATGCAATGCCGCTCAACACATAATAATTCAAGCCAAACTGAAACAACCCAGCCAGTAGCGCCAACACCAAACCAACGATGAATCCTAGGTTAGGCACCAAGCTAGCGAACGTTGCAATCACGCCCACGATAAGCGCCAGCTCTAGTCCTAACGCGCTTAGTCCCAGCGTGTAAATCACACCCAAACTGAGCATCACCAGCAGCTGCCCATGGATAAACGCCCCCAACACCTCATGGCACTCGCAAGCTAACGTATTGATTATGGATTCAAAACGACGCGGTACGAGCAATCGCAAACGTTTGATAATTGCCAACCAGTCAATCAGCAAATAAAACGTCACTACTGGAATCAGCAACAGGTTAGCCAGCCAAGAAAAAAACACTGCACCTGAACTGCTTAGCTTAGTCATCAACACACTAGCTAGGCTGGGTGCTTTGTCTATATGTACAAGTAACATGGATTTGAGCTTATCTGCGTGCCAAACATCCTCATCCAAGTTGAAGGCTTCCTGCACCCTAGGCAGGACTTGGCTTTGTAACCAACCAATAAACTGGGGCATCAACTCATACAAATACAGCATTTGCTGCCCTGCAACAGGAATCAATATGAGCAAAAAAACCAACAGCAGACTTAGCGTAAAGCAAAACACCAGCGTTACCGCCCACGCCCGACTAAACCAACGCTGCAACCATACAACAAGAGGGTTGCTGGCGTAGGCAATCAAGGCACTGACTAAAAAGGGGGTTAATACAGGCAGTAAAACGTAGCACAGCAGCAAAAAAGCTATACAGGCTAATAAACATAGATAAAAGTACTTTAAACTCTGCATAAGGGCTTTAAATTATTACCATCCGAATAACAAATCCACTTTATCTTGGACGCTCTTGGACGACTCAGTTTTACCAGTGCCCACTTCGCTATTAGATGCTGACTCACTTTCAGTGGCGTTTTCAGATAACTGTTCGGACTCAACCACAACTGGCAAAGCCGAAGACTCGCTCTCAGATACTGGCAACTCTCGCATGTGCTGTAAGGCAAACAAGCTACGCAGCTGTTCCGGCAACGCCTTAACCTGCCAAACACCTTGCTGACCCACGAGCCTAACCAATTTAGCGTTGTAAACCTGCAACAGGTTCTCCACTGTTACTAATCGCTGCATCGTCAGATCATTTACCTGCACTTTCAGCACCTCACCCTGACCGGGTAACACCGCATACTTATGCACAAAATAGTTTGCCAATTGAAAAAATACAGCATCAGGCAAGTCATCTACCTTGCTCGCTTCAACCTTGCCCTGACGTACTTTGCCCTGCTCATACAGCTGCCAAAGCGCTGTGGGCTGCGGCTCTTGCTCAACGACCACCCGCAAAAAAACATCAGCTGCATAACGCTGAATTAGCTGCTCAACCTGCTCAGCATCCTGAGTAAGCTGCAAGCGATCGGTGAGCATCTGCTCTTGCAAGTCAGCCATTGGGAAACGAACGGGTAAGCCGTTATGCTCAGCGTGCTTAGCGATACTCTGCGCTTTTAACTGACCATCGCTAAACAACTGCTGTCCATGTGTATCACGCTGCGTCCACCACAATAACAGTACCGGTCTTTGCGCTCCCCAAGTAGCCAAACCCTGCTGCTGTAAAGCATTTAATACGCTAGCGGCATCAAAACGCACCGTTAAGGTTGTATCACGATGGTTGTAACCGGTGACTAAGTCTTGGGGATCAGCACTGTGCTGCTTAAGCTGAGGGTAGTCTTCAAGATTACTTACTCCGGTTAAACGCCAAACAACAATGCTAAAAGCGCGGCTTAATGCTTTCTCGCGCGCTTGATTTTCATCATTAGCCAGCTGCTCTACGCTAACCTGGTAAATACTCGGCATCTGCACTGCCTGTGCACAGGTTGCCACTAGTAACACGCTTGCCGTAAATAACCCAGCTAAGAAACGCATAATTCCTCTCTNNGCCAATAAAAAAGGCAGCTAGGCTGCCTTAATCTCGAACAGTAAATAGAGTTTCTACTCAAGCACTAGCTTATTACGTATACGCTCCAACGTAGAAACACCGATACCTTTCACCTCTAAAAGCTCATCCACCGATGTAAATGGACCTTGAGCCGCACGATAATCCACTATTGCTTGTGCTTTAGAGGGCCCAATTCCCTGCAACTCACGAGATAACGTTTGTGCATCGGCTTGGTTAATATTCACCGACGTCATAGGCGCAACCATCGCCGTTTCTTGCGCTTGAACAACATTACTAACGCCAAGCATGACTGACAGAGCTAACATTAATGAAAACCAGATTGATTTGCTCATAAAAACACTCTCCTTAGTATTTAAGTATGTGCAGAACCGCCAAGTGCTTATCAGCTTGGCCGCGCTACAGCAAGGTCGGCTTTAAGTACCGATTGCAGTTTAAAGTGTAGGCGGTTTTTTTAAACCAACTTGATTTTTAAACAAAACGTGAACCAGCTCACATTCAATTATTAGCCCGACAAAACAGTGTTACCGACTCAGCTGTAACGCCTGAAACACAAGCTGTTGTTGCGCGGTGTAGCCCTCCCCCGCGATCTTTAATGTTGCCAGCTCACGCCGTATTGGATAGTTTTTCCTCAAAAGGTCAAAACCTGCCCCACGCTGCTCAGGCGACAACCTAAACAACATCCGCATTGCCGCATCATCGGTTCTAGGATCGTACAACACTGTTGTTAGCAGGCTTAACAGGTTTTCCGCACTGGCCGTTGGGTTCAACTGAACAGTTTGCAGCAAAGGTTCTGGATATTCTATCGTGGCACTAGGCGACACATCGAAGTGCTGGCAAAACGCATTAAACACCATCTGCGTACCGCGAATTTTGCCATCCAAGCTATACCCAGCAATGTGCGGTGTCGCCAACTGGCATAACGCCGCCAACTCAGGATTAAAAACAGGTTCAGGTTCCCACACATCCAGCACCACAGACAAATCCGTACGCTGTTGCAAGCAGGTTAGCAATGACCGATTATCTATCGTCGCACCCCGAGCTGCATTAATTAACCAAGCGCCCTGCTGCAAAGCAGCTAATTGCTGTGAAGAGAACATATGGTAAGTGGGCCAGCTACCGGAACTCTCTAAGGGTGTGTGCACAGAAATCACATCACACCGCGCCAGAATAGTTGCTAAATCAACATAGTCTTGTGCGGATGACGTCTCTAGCTGCTGGCGCGGCGGGTCACAGAGCATTACCTGATAGCCGAGTTGACGTAACACAGTGGCTAAGCGTTGTCCGACCTGCCCCGCACCCACGATACCGAAAACACGCTCGGCAAGTTTCGCCCCAGTTCGTTGCGCTAACACCTGCAAAACTGCCAACACGTATTCCACTACGGCTTGAGCATTACAGCCCGGCGCGTTAGCCCAAGCTATTTTTTGACTGCTCAAGTAGTCCAAATCTAGATGGTCCGTACCAATGGTGCAGGTACCAACAAACTTAACCGCACTGCCTTGCAGTAGTTGCGGATTAACCTGAGTGATAGAGCGCACGATCAACGCATCTGCTGCACGCACATCGGCGGCACTGATGGCACGACCTGCACGTTTAATTACCCGACCAAACTGAGCAAACACCTGTGCTTCTGGAATATTCTCATCTATAACTATTTGCATACCGTTCACCCCACTACCTTTAGCGAACACAATAAAAAAGCCACGCGCATGTGTGCAAGCGTGGCTTTTTTGACTGTTCTAGGTGTTATAAAAACGCTCCTTAAATAAGCTAAGAAGCCTCTGAATAACTACCTGCGTAGCTACCATTGCGTTAAAAACGTACTCAAAATGCTCATTTACACATGTAAACTGCGCTTTTTAGTACGTTTTTGCCTTGTGTTAGCGTCCTCGGTAACGTTATTCAGAGGCTCCCTAACTATTTGGCTTGATAAATAATTCCCGGATTACACTGCACCATCGTATACAACTCGGGCAAACCGTTTAAAGCTTCTGAGGCACCTAAAAACAAATAGCCGCCAGGCTTTAATGTTGCATGAATACGACGCAAGATATCCTTTTTGACTTCTGCAGAAAAATAAATTAA
>LFTS01000196.1 GCA_001513435.1 Gammaproteobacteria bacterium DTU040 | reverse complement strand
GCCATGTCATTAACTACACGCTGCCCGAAGACCCTGAAGACTATATCCACCGTATTGGTCGTACTGGACGCGCCGGCAGCTCTGGGATTTCCATTAGCTTTGCCGGAGAAGATGATGCCTATGCTTTACCGGCGATTGAAACTCTACTAGGTCAAAAAATAGAGTGTGAGCCACCGCCGGAAGTATTGCTTAAACGACCACCCCGCCCCGGTCGTTAATACGCACAACGAGTTCTAAGCGCGCGGCAAAGTTACGCCGCGCTGCCCTTGATACTTACCATCACGATCCTTGTACGACACTTCACAAGTCTCATCTGACTCAAAGAACAGCATTTGCGCAACGCCTTCATTGGCATAAATCTTGGCTGGCAGCGTAGTGGTGTTGGAAAACTCCAGCGTCACATGCCCTTCCCACTCCGGCTCCAGCGGCGTGACGTTGACAATAATACCGCAGCGCGCATAGGTGCTTTTACCTAAGCAAATGGTTAGCACATTGCGCGGAATCCGAAAGTACTCAACTGTACGTGCCAACGCAAACGAGTTGGGCGGAATAATGCAATACTCACCCTTAACGTCCACAAAGCTTTTTTCATCGAAGTTTTTAGGGTCCACTGTCACCGAGTGCAGATTGGTAAACACCTTAAACTCATCCGCACAGCGCACATCATAACCATAACTAGAAACCCCATAAGAAATGAGCCGCTCGCCACCCTCATTGCGCACTTGACGCTCAACAAAAGGCTCAATCATGCCCTGTTCTTGGGCCATTCGACGAATCCACTTATCGGACTTGATGCTCATTGGGCACCCCTTAAATTTAGTTATGCAAAACAAAAATGCATGGTATCTGACTAAAAAAATTTCTCAAAGCCAAAACACCACCCTATTTTCAGCTTATTCAGCTATATATACGAAATATCTATAAAAAATAGTGAAGCTCAATAAAATTTAGGGTAGAGTATGCCTCACTGTTGTTGCATGTGTCACCGTGAATTACCCAGTGTTTAGATTTTGATCCATCCATTGCGAATCCTGTAACTCCTTGCACTCAGTATTCAGATGGCCTAATGCCATGCTTTAATTTACTTCGTTCAAGGGAACAAAAAATGTCTAATCGTCAAACAGGCACCGTTAAGTGGTTCAATGATTCTAAAGGTTTCGGTTTTATTACTCCGGAAGCTGGTGAAGATTTGTTTGTACACTTCCGCGCTATCCAATCTGATGGCTTCAAAAGCCTGAAAGAAGGCCAGAAAGTGTCCTTCGTTGTAGCTCGTGGCCAGAAAGGCATGCAAGCTGAAGAAGTGCAAGTTATCTAAGCAACAGCTAAAATAATTTACACAAAAAACCCGCTTCGGCGGGTTTTTTTATATCCTAACCGATTTATTGCCATCTTAGGCTCGCAAATGCTTAGCTGCCCTATTTGCCTTGCTCGACTTGAGCTAACCGACACCGCTGCACTGTGCGCTAACTCGCA
>LFTS01000163.1 GCA_001513435.1 Gammaproteobacteria bacterium DTU040 | reverse complement strand
CCGGCCGCAGAAAACACGGTGGACTGCTTAATCTGTCACGACACCACGGGTGGTTATAAAAAATCACCCACGGGCGCAGGTCACCCCATTTATGAATTCACTGACCCACAAGACAACTCCACTAAGCGCAAAACAGATCTAGCCAACATCGCACAAAACATTGGTGCAACAACCAGCCAAAACTGCGGCAGTTGCCACTTTTATGGCGGCGGTGGAGATGGCGTAAAGCACGGCGATTTAGACTCTTCCCTACTTAATGCACCGCGCAGCCTTGATGTGCATATGTCCCAAGAAGGTGCTAATTTTGCCTGCGCCGACTGTCATACCACCTCTGCACACAGTGTCACAGGCAGCCGTTACTTAACCAATGCACGTGACACTCTGGGGATTGACGTACCCGGTCATACTGACCAAACCCGCGCCTCCTGCGAGTCATGCCACAGCAACGCCCCCCATCAAACACCTAAGCTCAATGACCATGTGGCGCGAGTAGCCTGTCAAACCTGTCATATCCCTGAGTTTGCCCGCGGTGGTGTAGCGACTAAAACCTGGTGGGACTGGTCCACAGCAGGTCAGCTGGACAAAGACGGTAAGCCGCAAACCATTCGTGATAAAAGCGGTCACTTAGAGTACTTAAGCACCAAAGGAACGTTTCGTTACGAAGAAAACGTAATCCCTGCCTACCGTTGGTTTGATGGAGAGTCACGCTATACCTTGCGCGAAGACAAAATCGACGACACGCAAACTCCTATCGAACTCAACCAAATCAAAGGCAGCCACGACAACCCAGATTCACGTATTTGGCCGTTTAAAATTATGGAAGGTAAGCAGCCTTACGACACCCTGCACAAGCACTTATTGGTCAACCATGTGTACAGCGCCGATGACGATACTGCCCTGTGGACCAACTTTGACTGGGTAAAATCCCTTAAAGCAGGTACTGACTACGCAGGTCAAGAATACAGTGGTGAATTCGACTTTATTGAAACTCGCATGCACTGGCCGATTACCCATATGGTCGCCCCCGCTTCCGAGGCATTAGAGTGCAGTTCATGCCATGCCCGCGAGGGTCGCTTATCAGAGCTGGTCGGCTTTTACATGCCCGGCCGCGACCGCAATATTTGGCTGGACCGCGCTGGCTGGAGCATTGCACTGCTTACATTACTAGGGGCTTTAGCGCACGGCGCTGGCCGTATTCTGGCGAGCCGCAGGAGAAAAAACCAATGAGTCGCATCATGATTTTTAAACGCTTTGAACGTTTTTGGCATTGGAGTCAGGCAGCATTAATTTTCTTCTTAATGTTTACCGGCTTTGAAATCCATGGCAGCTATCACGTACTGGGCTTTGCTAAAGCTACCCAGCTGCATGAGTATGCTGCCTACGCGCTGATGGGTCTGTGGGTGTTAGCCATCTTCTGGCACCTAACCACTGGCGAGTGGAAGCACTATGTTCCCACCACCAATAAACTGGGCGCAGTGGTGCACTACTACTTAATCGGCACCTTTACTGGCGCTGAACACCCTTATCGTGCAACCACCCAAGCCAAACACAACCCACTACAGCGCTTAGCCTATCTGGGATTTAAACTGGTCATCTCACCCGCTATTTGGGTTTCTGGTCTGCTCTACCTGTTCTACACACAGTGGGCTGATTTAGACCTACCCTTTATCACCCTCGGTGGCGTTGCGATAACCCACACCGCAGCAGCTTTTGCAATGCTCATTTTTGTAATTGCCCACGTGTATATGACCACCATGGGTAAAACCATTTTCAGCATGATCAAACCCATGATTACTGGATATGAAGACATGCCAAAAAAACAGACGGCTGACAGCAAAGACTAGCTAGCTAAGGCAGCAAGGCTGCGTTTAGTGACTATTAAAAAAAGCCCGGTAGCGAATTAACTGTTCGTTAGCGGGCTTTTTTGTTGACTCTTGATAGTAAATTCTGTGCTTAGTTTTAGCGCCAGCAGCTCATTACAAACTCTCTATCAGCAGAATTAGCAGTTGTTTTTCCATTGGCGCCCTTATCGCCGATCGCATTCAAAGTTAGATTGCCACACTTGGTATCATTGAACTGCTGCGTAGCGGTAAGCGTGTAACCATTATTTGTGCTAATAGTCAGCGTATATTTTCCTGTTTCTGAGCCTGTAGGCACGTTTAAATCAGACGCACTAGCCGCATACGCATTGTTTTGTGAAAAATAACGCTCTTGCCTTGCCGCAACCTCGTTTAAGAAAGCCTGCCCTTCAGCGCGGTTACCACGTTTGACGTATTCGTCATAACTTGGGTAAGCAATAGCAGCCAGAATCCCAATAATCGCCACAACGATCATGACTTCGATAAGTGTAAAGCCTTTATTTTTTTTCATATAAAAAACCATTTTATCTGCTAGAAAAAAGCAGCCAGCTTGCTGGCTGCTTTGTGTTCGTTAAGGGTCAGGAACCATGCGCCAAGTTTGGCGGCCGGTCATTTCGGCAATATTAACGCCCTCGCCTGGGTAGACTTCTAGACCGCCTGGGGTGCTATGAAGCGGTACGCCACCGGGACCACCAAACTTAATTCCCGACACCACCTGTACCGAATGGTCTGGATCTGCGTTACGTGTATCAAACACATGACGCACAGTGCGACCACCTGTGAAGGGGTTGATAGCATAGAGCCAGTTACCCGCGCCGTGAGCACATGGATCGTCGTTAGGAACTAATGTGGAGAACAACAATGTAGTGCCTACAACACGCATGTCATTAATAAGCATTTCACCTGTAAGTGAACTACCAACCTTTAAATCTAGCACCCAACCTTTCTTGGACTCCCAATCCATTTTCTCATCAGACAGCG
This sequence comes from Gammaproteobacteria bacterium DTU040, assembly GCA_001513435.1. GTDB lineage: Bacteria > Pseudomonadota > Gammaproteobacteria > Pseudomonadales > Pseudomonadaceae > Thiopseudomonas > Thiopseudomonas acetoxidans. The sequence continues at coordinate 10,667 of LFTS01000163.1, read as the reverse complement.
TGCGGGCTTCGCGATTCACACCGGCCACCTCATTTTTTCCGACGACGTTCTCCTCGAAGCTCTGCTCAAGTAAATCAGCGCGTGAAATACTCAAAGCGCTCGTAGTCTGTGCTTTAGTTTTCTCATCCCAAATAGCATAAATGGATTGCGCCGTACTTAAATCGCCCCCAGCATCACCTTCCTCATAGTATTTGCCTGTACCAAATACAATCAAATAGCTCTGCCGGTTTGGGTGACGCACTAAGCTGGGTGGAGCCATAATTGTTTGTGCTCTGTTATTACTGGACTCTGCAGTAAACATCGGCTCAGCGCCGTAAGACACTTTAAACCCGGTTGTGTCGCCGACTTTATCGCCGTAAATAGAACCTTCTGTTTTCTCTCTATCTTCTTTAGCGTTAGCACCTAGCAAATCAAAGCGCCACAGATTGCCATGCAAGTCGCCAGCATAAGCATAGTCAGCAACACCATCACCATCAAAGTCAGCCAGTTTAGGTGTCGACAGACCGTTATGGGTAGCTCCCGGACTTTGCACTTCAAGACTCTTTGTCAGCTCTCCGGTAATCGCATCAATAATATACAGAGCAGCCTTACCACTGTCGTCGCCATTGTCATAGCCGTTGCCGGTCACTACTGCCCATCTGCCATTATGCAGTCGTGCAATGGTTGGTCTAGGGAAGCTATGACCCGGTTTAACTTTGCCTATAAATGCAGCTGAGTTTTGATCCAACTCCCAAAGTAACTTTATTCCATCGGGATCGGTGATATCTAGGGCGAAAATTCCTTGTCCACCGGCGCGCAAGGTGCCGACTAGAATAGTGCGCCAATTTTGTCCATCGTAAACATCCGCTACTTCAGGCGTACCGTCCACAAAAAAGCGATGCGTTTCCGCATATCTAGGATCAGTTAAACGATTCAAATGCGGGAAGACAGCTGTTGGCACAAAAGCAAATTTTTCAACACCCGTGGCTGCATCAAACGCATGCAACATACCAGCGTTACCACCTATATAAATCTGCGCCCTACGGCTTTTTTGCTGTTTCACAAAATCTGTATATTTTGTGTGATCCGGTCCTTCAATTTTATTAGCAAAGCCTTCGAGGTAGCGTGCGCCCGCAACATATACTGGTTGTGAGCCTAAGAAGTCACCCAGAACGGAGGAACGTTCTCTAAACAACCCCCCTTCTTCGGTACGCGCACCGCGAATAAAGTTTAGGCGCTTCTCCCAATTACCATCACTTGTTCCCTCATCCGGTTTTTTGTTTAACGCATTTTTTAATGCTGTATCCGCATTAATTGTGTTGAACTCTTTCAACTTGTTAGATGCGGTAGAGCTGGCCATGTAAATCTTTCGTGCGCCATGTAAAGGCAACCTATTACTATCACTCGCTTTCCAGACCGTTTCAGTAACTTCGGTACGCTTATTGCCTTCATAGGAAATATAGCTTTTAATTTTCTCCAGATCACCGCTCCAGTCTTTGCTATCAAAGCTGCTGCGGTAAAAATAAGAAGCGAGTTTTGCCACTGACTCAGGGTTATTCGGATCGGCCTCTTCGACCGATGAAGCAATAGCCGGTAATGTGGCGGTAGACTGGCGCTCCGCAATACGACTGAGAATATCCTTAAAGGCTTTAACCATATCCGCGGGACTGTCAACACTATAGAAGTCACCTCGGGAGTTAACGGCCGCATGCCAAAGGTCATAGACGTTATTTTGACTACTGCTAGCAGCAGGCGGCCAAGTAGCAGTACCATCAACCAGCGCTTTATAACCGGCACCAGCATGGGTGCTGCCCGCCCAAGGAATATCGGTTTTATCTAAAGAGGTAGTAAGCCCCAGCCCCATCACAAAGTTAGTCATGTGCTGCCAACCCGCAGGGTTGTTACGCGGGTCCCAATACTCGTCAGCCATATTGTCGTGTTTAAAAGGCACAAATGTTGGCACTTTATTATCAAGATCGGGGCGTAAATCGGTTGCCCAATAGTGCATAGCAAAGTCAGCCAGCGTATTGGTTGTTGAGTCATAAAAAGGTTTGACTTTGTTATAACTCATAGCTGGGTATTTAGTGCTGCTGGGTGTAGTAAAGGTTATGTCGTCTGATCTAAAACTACCAGGATTTGTTGTCGTTGCGTTCCACATGCCATCGGTCATTAGCACGTGATAACTAGGGCGACACGCCAGTGTATTTTCCTTGGTATTTTCACTACCCTTTTTGTCAATATCACCGCCTTGCGGGTTCATTTTCCAGGGCGTATCTGTTTTCAGGTATTCCCCTGCACGCTTCATTGCTGCTGGTAAAGGAGTGCCTTTGTTAAAGTACACATTGCGCAACCAGGAGTAAAACTCTCCTCTATGCTTAGCGTTGAAGGGTTTAAGGCTGTTCGCAAAGCAGCTACCACTACCACTAGTAGTGCCAGTAAAGCTTTTACAAGTATCTAAGTCTTGCCAAGTGAAACGAATATTAGAAGACAGATCATAAAAAGCGATACTGGCTGCCGATAGAGTAGCCAGCGCGCGTGAACGATAGAAGGAATACCAGATAGCGAAGTTTTGTCGACCATCTACGAGGGTGCCGTCTGGATGCCTCAAGCGCACACCGTCTTTATCATAAGCTGAGGTTTGATCAACTTTACGATAGCGATAGCAGTTTTCACCGCCTGCATCTTTATTATTTTTTTTCGCTGCACATTTTCCACTGTCTAGCGTTCCATCAAACTCATAATAATAAGCCGCTGTATTCTGCCTCCTCCCGTTAGTATTGTTTGTCCATCCTCCATTGGAGTCGTTTGGATGATTTGCATAATTCGGTGCAGCTAATGGAATACGGTGTTCGTATATCGGCCTGTATTGTGTCGCTAAGTTTACCCTCGGGTTGTTTGTGCTGTGCTGAACACCAAACCCATTAGCAGGCGCACTACTAAAGCTGGTTGCAAGCTCCTTGCTATCTCCATTCAATTCAAAAGCTGGTGGTATTTCATACACCAAGTGCGGGTTATAAGCCAAAGGGTTGGTGTTGTTCGCGTGATAACGCTTGTTATTGTACGAGCCAATAAGATCTTTATAAGACTGCGCAGTCGTATCAGGAATATAACCCCACGACATACTTCCCGACTCATCCAGAGTCAGAATAACGTTTGGTGAAACCCCCTCCACAAGGTTGAGCGGTGCTTGCGATACGCCAGCTTGTGCCATTCCTGCACTTAAAACCCCCGCTACTAGACAAGCTGAGAGCGTTGTTTTGCTTAACTTGATTAATTGTTCCATTCGCATCATTGCTTCCTCTTAATCCAGTCCCAGATAGATAGTAGTAACAGTAGATTGAACCGCAACCTCATCATTGGCCTGTCCAGTTACCAGAAAGAAAAACGTTCCCTTACCTTTCATAGCGTCACCATACTCAGCATTAAGAGCTGCATCTTCTTCAGCACCATCCATTAATCGATACACATTCCAGAAACTTTGCGGTTGGCCATTCCCAAAATCAAACTCATTTTCAGCATCAAGTCCACGATAGGGCATCCACTTTAAAACATCACTGCTAACTGTCATCTTAGCCAGCTGCGTGATGGGCTGTTCAAAATACTTATCCAAGTCTGCTTTATCCATCTCATTTAGTAAGCACGGCTTATTAAAGCCACCTTTGTTTAGCTTGTTTTCTATTACACAGTTCTCGGCCATGTTCGGCTCCAGTTTGTCGCGAATATAACCAGGCCCATACAAGCGAAACTCGCCTTCGCGCAAAGCGGCATCAGCCAAGTTTTGTAAATTCACGTTATTAGCGTGATTACCCGTAATCCGCGCATCCAGCGCGGTACCGCGCATACTGGCAGTAGCCAGCAGAGTTAGCACCAGTAACATCACCAGCGCGATCACTAACACGGCTCCACGTTGTTGTGAGTGATTAAACATATTCATGGCACAAGATTCCTTAATACTTGGGTACTGCTGACCACCTGATAGATTCGGTTGTTATCGTTGCTATCAAGCTTGGCTTTGGTATCCGCATCAGCATTATTCTTCCACTGATTAAAAACATTAGATTCCATACCAGATCGCTGATTAGGGCGGCTGGCCAGCAAGGCGCTGTATTTAATGCCACGCACAATATCGGTGGCGTTATAGTCGGATGCTTTTTTGTATGGGTTAGACTGGAAGCGTCTTTCCGGTGTCTGACCTAAAAGAAACTCCACATTAAAGTCGGCAACGCCTTCGATTAGGTCCTGACCATTACAGGTGATTTTTCCTTGGTGTAAATCATTATTCCACTCATGCTTTATCGCCACATAGGCCATCTCACCGTCACTGGCTGAAATAAAGGCTGAAGGGTTGCTTAGTGTTAAATCAACACCATCACAGGCTTGCTCACCACTTACAGCAGGTTGATACCTAATACAAAAACCCGTTGCGTTATCTTTAAGGCTTGTTACCACAGCCTCTTTAGCAAACGCTGCACACTCACCAGTCGCTGCCCTAGCTTTAAAAGCGCTTTCAAACTCTTGGTCGGGCGCGCGTCGATAACCAGCTTTGGCTATTTGCTCGTTAAGCACAATTTGCAAAAAACGCCCCGCATCCATATTGCTTGCCTGACTTTGCTGGAAGTCGTAGTTGCTTTTGTTATTGATATAGACCTGAGTAATGCCAAGTATTAAAAAACTACTAATAGCCAAAGCAACCAGCAGTTCAATCATGGATAAACCAAGGTTATGTGCTTTTATATGTCTCATAGCTCTACCCTTACTGAATACACGCATGTTTCCGACGTGCCGTCTTGACCGCAGCTTTTATCACGCGAGTTCCACGATAAAGCTACCAACAACGAAGATCCTTTAAACTCTGAAGTACAGGTGGCTGTAGCACTGGGGCAAAGCGTTGTAACCTGAAAGTTAGGCAATACATCTTGCTGATTTTTCAGCCAGCAGCCCGCTACTGCTTTGGCTTGCTGCGCTGCTCCTGAGGTTGGGCAGTCCGCTTTAGTAAAAGTCGCTGCACCGTCTTTATAAAGAGGCGTGCTGTTTTTTAGGCGCGCATAGAACTCACCATAGCTGCCTTTGACTTCTGCTGAACTCACATTGCTAACAGGGATGCTTTCAAACAATTCATCACGATACACACGCATAATCTCAACCAACTCATTGGCCGCAGATATAGCCGCTTCTCTGTGTACCGTATCCTGCGTATAGCTAATGCTTTTGCTCTGTAACACAAACATGCCCAGTACACCCACCGCGGTTAATACTAGTGTGACCAGCACCTCGATTAAGCTAAAACCCTTGTTGTTCTTGCTCATGTTTATCCTCCTGCGGTACAGCTGCTTAGCTTGCTCGAATCGTCTTTATAGCCTCGTGCATAACGATGCACACTACCGCTGTTCTTAATCTCAACTAAATAACCATTGCTAAACTCACCGTTATTGCACAGCACAAACGAAGCTGTCTTAGAAGCTATGCCCATGGGGTTAAAAGTTACTTTATTGCCTGTGACGGTTGATTTACTAAGCGTTATTTTATCGCTGAGCTGTAATGTGCGTTCTGCTGCTGCACCCTCAGGGCCAACTTGCCATTTTTCTAGGTTGACTTCGTAAACTCGCTTGTTTGCCACCGCCTGCCCGCGTGCATACTGCAAAAACTTCAGCAGCTCGTCAGATTGCGCCTGCACCTGATTATTACGAATAAACTGGGTAAAATTAGGCACTGCGATAGTGGCCACTATCGCCAGCAGCGCCACGGTTATCATTAATTCTACGAGGGTAAACCCGCGTTCATTTAATGTATTTGGCATGATTAACTCCCTATAGATCTATGAGCATGAGCATGGCAAAGCCCAGCGCCTTTGTCGTGCAGCTTATGACAGCAGGTATAGTTTTGTGGATAAGTGGCAGGCAGGCGTCAAGTTGTGTGATTAACAACACAGATAGGCACCCTAGGTGTTCTGCTGGAGCACAGCTTCTGGGCGATAGCGATTATAACTTCAGCTCAGATAGTGCCGGAAAATCACCATCGCGCAAAAATTGCGCTCCAACAGTTGATAGGGCGGGAAAATGTATTTTTATGCGTTTTTAAGTAATGCCGATAATTCTAACTGGCCCTCTTTAACCGGCGGACACCAGTAATAGCCACCAGTCACCGGGCGGCTAAAACGATACAGGCCATCGGTAATACCATCATCCATACCAGTCATGCGTTTTAGCTGCATTTCAAAAGCATCTAACGAGTGACCAAAAGCCAAAAAAACCAAACCTGCTACATCGCCGTCTATATAAGGCATGGAGCGGCGTACAACAAAGGCTTCTGGCTCAAAGTCTTCCATAGCAGTACGTTTAACATGAGCGGACTCTGGCGCGTCTTCAATTTCTTCGTTATCACTGAGACGACGACCAATAATATGGTCCTGCTCATTCTGCGGCAGGGATTTAAAGAAGTCCAAATTATGCTCCCAGTGCTGAACCGCTGCATAGCAGCCGTAGGGCGCCAGCGTATCAGATACAGCTTCTACTGCCGCCTCATCAACGGGGTTTTCAGTACCATCCTCATAACCGGTCAGATCATGGCCCGACAAATAACGAAACGCTTCTGTAACCTGCACCAGCTTAAATGCCGGCGCTAATGCTTCTTGTAAAGCGCGAGTACGATAAAGTAGCTCGCCACGATCGTCATCACATAGCCAACACCACAGCGCGTGCTGGGTGGACGGCACATCAACACCCTGATTACTTAACGCAGGAAATATCCGTAATTTATCCAGCTGCACACCCAACACTTGCAGCACTGATGCACCCACCCCCACCACGGTAGACTCACCATCAGTCATGCTCGCTAAACGCGTCAAAGCTTGGGCTACATGCTCGCTGTCATCTAAGACAAAAAACACATGCCGCGCCACCAATGGCACCGGCTCGGCAAAAATTCTTGCTTGGCATTCCATGTTCATACTCTCTTTTAACAAGGCTACTTAAACGATGTGCAGCACTATAAAACAATTAAAACACAAATGCAGTCCGAGCTCCGCGCGAACTTTTTTAAAGCGTTGAATATCCAACCTTACGTCTGAATTGCTCTTTAGTTCATCATTGTAAAAAGGACTCATCATGTATCCGTATTCTATTAAAACGTTTTTTTAGTGATAATGGAATGCACCTCTTAAGGAGCCTCTGAATAACGTTACCGAGGACGCTAACACAAGGCAAAAACGTACGAAAAAGCGCAGTTTACATGTGTAAATGAGCATTTTGAGTACGTTTTTAACGCAGTGGTAGCTACGCAGGTAGTTATTCAGAGGCTTCTTAACAGCCTCGCTGAATCCTTGCGCCAATATGATCAAACCATCATTGATATTATCGGCCATACCTACAGCACAGACAGCCAATAGCACAACATAAACTGGCTTTTCGCATTTAAAGGTGTAGAAAAAATCTGGCCAGCTAGAAAAGATGTCGGGAAACTTGGAAAATGTAAGCCTCTACAAGAGCTGTGCCATGCGACCAGCTGCGTGCAAACCGCTTTGCTTTACTGTGGAACTGTGGGACTGTGGGACTGTGGGGGCGCATCTTATGCGCGATTAGGTTTGGTGTGGCTGGATGGTTTGTTTCGCGCAAGAGTTGCACCCCTACAAGAGCTGTGCCAAGCAACCGGCTGCGTGAAAACCGCTTTACTGTGGGACTGATAGCCAGGTGCTTGCTGAAGTCAGGAAGGTTTAAAAATCAGCTACACCCGTAAATGCAAAGGGCCCATAAACTTATCTCGCCGTCGTGCGCAAAGCGTTGCGGCTTGTTCGTTTTTATCCCAACAGTAAATTACTTTGCGCTCGCAACAGAGCCTCTTTAGCTGACTTTGGTAACCGCTTAATGGCGTACTCACGTTTTAAAGCGCTAGGTTTATCAAGACAACCTTCAACATAAACCAAAGCCTGCGCGGGACTGCTTTGAAAAAACCGCGCACCCTTACCGTTTAGATGTTGCTGAAAACGTCGCTGCGGATCCGTGGTAATTCCACAATACAGCGCTGTATTAGCAGCCCGAACCAAGTACACATACCAATTGAGCTGGCTAGGCTTTTGTGCTTGCTTCGCGCTAGACTGAACCCCGTTTTGTTTGGACAAGGCGCTTCCTTATGTCGATAAAAATCATTACTACCGGTGGTACCTTCGATAAAGTGTACTCCGATGCACTCTCTGAATTCAGCATTGGCGAACCCATGGCTGAGCCCTTACTGCAAGAAGCGGGCGTGCGCTGCGCATACCGCATCGACAGCCTACTGAAAAAAGACAGCTTAGACTTTACCGATGCCGACCGCCAACTGCTTGCAACCGCTATAACACAATGCCCTGAACAGAAAGTACTGGTGATCCACGGCACTGATACCATGACGCTCAGCGCACAGCAACTCGGAAATCCGGGCGATAAAACTGTGGTATTCACTGGTGCGATGCAACCTGCACGGATGCGCAATACAGATGCACCCTTTAATCTTGGCTTTGCCTTAGGAGTGCTACAATGCTTGCCTGCTGGGGTTTATATTGCCATGCATGGGCAAGTATTCAGCGCTGAACAGGTACAAAAAAACCGCCAACAGGGTCGATTTGAACCTATTTAACTGGCCGCTTTTATACGCTTTATAGGATTTAAGAATGTTAGAAACCGCATTAATTGTTGAAGCACTAAAACCAGCCGATGCCTGTGTGATTTGGCTACACGGCCTAGGCGCCAGTCGTAATGACTTTGAACCGGTCGCACGCATGCTACAACCGCAGCTGCCCACAGTGCGTTTTATTTTACCGCAAGCACCCACCCAGCCTGTGACCATTAACGGTGGCATGGCGATGCCAAGCTGGTACGACATTTTAGCGATTAGCCCCGGCAAGCGCGCCATTAATAGCGAACAGCTGGAAGAATCCAGCGAAAACCTGATTCGCACCATAGAAGCACAGCGTGACAGCGGCATCGATCCCAAACGCATTTTTTTAGCTGGGTTTTCTCAAGGCGGTGCTGTGGTTTTACACACTGCTTTTTTGCGCTGGCAACAACCTCTTGGCGGCGTACTGGCCTTATCCACCTACGCACCCACCTTTGAAGACGCCAGCAAACCCTCCTACAGCTATCCGGTGCTGTGCATGCACGGGCGTTACGATGGCGTGGTGCCGGTACTCATGGGGCAAGCGGCTTATCAACAACTCACGCAATGGGACATGCCTACCACGTGGCAAGACTACCCCATGCAGCACGAAGTCTGCCACGAGCAGATTACTGATATCGGCCACTGGCTGCACAAGCAGTTAAACCCTAGTCTTGCAACCGATTAAAATACTGGATGCGGCACTTAACGCCCTGAATTAAATAACGTAAAACTGCTGCAGTCTACCGATTGAATATTTCCCTAATTTCTTGCTTTAGCTTAAACTTGGGTCTTAAATATTTTTCATTGCGAAGTAACCATTTTGCTTAAAGCCTTTAAAAGAATTTTCCCAAAAAAAACTGACGGCAGCAGCGCCAACCAAGCTGCACCTGAGCCTGTAGAAACACAGAGCACCGAAGCCAAAACAAGCCAGCCAAGAAATAATAAAAGTCGCCCACGTAAACCACGTCGCGAACAACAAAACGCTCGTCCAGAAACAACACCCTGGTCAATTAAAGATTTTGTGGTTGAACCTTTACCGGGCAAAACCCGCTTTCATGACTTCCAACTTACCCCTGAACTGATGCGCGCCATCCAAGAGCTTGGCTTTCCCTACTGCACCCCTATTCAAGCGCAGGTTTTAGGCTACACCCTCAAAGGTCGTGATGCGATTGGTCGCGCGCAAACGGGCACCGGCAAAACGGCTGCTTTTTTAATCTCCACTATCAGTCAGTTACTCGAAAATCCGCCACCCGAAGAACGTTTTATGGGTGAGCCGCGCGCACTGATTATTGCGCCAACCCGCGAACTGGTTGTACAAATCGCCAAAGATGCAGAGGACCTAAGCAAATATACGGGTCTTAATGTCATGAGCTTTGTGGGCGGCATGGACTTTGACAAACAGCTGCGCCAGCTAGAGGCCAAACACTGCGATATTTTAGTGGCCACTCCAGGTCGTTTACTGGATTTTAATCAGCGCGGCGAAGTGCACTTAGATTTGGTTGAAGTATTAATTCTGGACGAAGCTGACCGCATGCTTGATATGGGTTTTATTCCCCAAGTACGTCAAATAATTCGCCAAACCCCACGCAAAGAAATGCGCCAAACGCTATTGTTTTCGGCAACGTTTTCCGATGACGTGATGGACCTGACCAAACAATGGACCTTTGAGCCAGCAGTGGTTGAAATTGAACCTGAACAGGTCGCCAGCGATACTATTGAGCAGCACGTCTATGCTGTGTCTGAAGACAGCAAATACAATTTACTGTACAACCTACTACAAGAGAAAGGCTGGCCGCGGGTAATGGTGTTTGCTAACCGCCGCGACCAAGTGCGTCGCATTCAGGAGCGCTTGCAAGCCGATGGCATTAAGGCGGAACAAATGTCGGGCGAAGTACCGCAACAAAAACGTATTCGCGTACTTGAACAGTTTCGCAGTGGTCGTATTCAGGTGCTAGTTGCTACCGATGTAGCCGGGCGCGGTATCCACGTGGATGACATCAGCCATGTCATTAACTACACGCTGCCCGAAGACCCTGAAGACTATATCCACCGTATTGGTC
>LFTS01000303.1:4590-11073 GCA_001513435.1 Gammaproteobacteria bacterium DTU040 | reverse complement strand
TCACCGCGGCTAACTTGCTCACCCTCAAACACGTTTAGGTGACGCCACTTATGAATTAATTCTTCATAAGGTTCGCTACCGTCAGTTGGGGTAATGACTAAGCGACGCTTGCCTTTGGTTTCTTTACCAAAGGAAATAATACCGCTGATTTCAGCCAGAATAGAGGCTTCTTTTGGACGACGCGCTTCGAATAAGTCAGCAACACGCGGCAAACCACCGGTAATATCACGAGTTTTGGAGGTTTCTTGCGGAATACGCGCAATCACGTCACCAATGCTAATACGATCGCCATTATTCAGACTCACTAGCGCATGCGCTGGTAAGAAGTACTGTGCAATTAAGTCTGTACCTGGAATCAGTAAGTCTTCACCCTTATCGTCAACCAGCTTAATTGCTGGGCGGATATCTTTACCCGCTGCTGGACGCTCCTGTGCATCCATTACTTCGATATTGGTTAAGCCTGTTAGTTCATCGGTTTGGCGTTTGATGGTAATACCACTTTCCATGCCCACGAACTGTACAATGCCCGTTGTCTCACTGATGATTGGGTGGGTGTGCGGATCCCACTTAGCTACGATTGCGCCGGCTTTTACTGTTTCGCCTTCTGCAACTGAAACCACTGCACCGTAGGGCAGCTTATAACGCTCACGCTCACGACCAAACTCATCAGCGATAGCTAACTCACCAGAACGTGACACTGAAACCAGTGATTTATCTTCACGCGTTACATGCTTAAGGTTAATGAGGCGTACTGTACCGCCATTTTTAACCTGTACGCTGTCTGTAGCGGAAGTACGGCTTGCAGCACCACCGATGTGGAACGTACGCATCGTTAACTGTGTACCCGGTTCACCAATGGACTGGGCAGCAATTACGCCCACTGCCTCACCCTGATTCACTAAGTGACCACGCGCAAGGTCGCGACCATAACAGTTAGAGCAAATTCCATGACGTGTTTCACAGGTAAGTGAAGATCGCACCAGTATTTCATCAATACTGTTGTTCTCAATGTAATTAACCCACTTCTCATCAACTAATGTACCAGCAGGAACCAGCACTTCCTTGCTGACAGGGTCAACCACATCGCGCGCCACTACTCGGCCCAATACGCGCTCGCCCAGCGGCTCAACAACATCACCACCTTCAATGTGCGGTGTCATCCACAAACCTTCCTCTGTGCCGCAGTCAAACTCAGTTACGACCAAGTCCTGTGCTACGTCCACGAGGCGACGCGTTAGGTATCCCGAGTTAGCTGTTTTAAGAGCCGTATCCGCAAGACCTTTACGCGCACCGTGGGTAGAAATAAAGTACTGCAGTACGTTTAGGCCTTCACGGAAGTTCGCCGTAATTGGCGTTTCAATAATAGAACCGTCCGGTTTAGCCATCAGCCCACGCATACCGGCTAGCTGACGAATCTGCGCAGCAGAACCTCGAGCACCTGAATCCGCCATCATGTACATGGAGTTAAAGGACTCTTGTGTGGTTTTGTTACCGTCACGGTCAATCACTGGTTCACTGGATAGGTTCGCCATCATCGCTTTAGAGATTTCGTCGTTGGCCTTGGACCAAAGGTCAATTACCTTGTTGTACTTCTCACCTTGGGTAACTAGACCGTTGGAGAACTGCTTTTCAATTTCTTTAACTTCGTTAGTAGCGCGATCAATGATTTTGGCTTTTTCTTGCGGAATAACAAAGTCATTCACACCCACAGAGACGCCAGAAATCGTTGAGTAAGCGAAACCTGCGTACATCAGCTGGTCAGCGAAGATAACGGTTTCCTTCAAGCCAACCACGCGGTAGCACTGATTGATCAGGTTAGAAATCGCTTTCTTTTTCATCGGTAGGTTAACCAAATCGTAAGACAAGCCTAGGGGAACAATTTGGAATAACAAGGCGCGACCAACTGTGGTGTCTACAATGCGAGTTTGCTCTATGACACCACCACTGGTATCAATAACTTTTTCAAAAATACGTACTTTAACTTTGGCGTGCAGTGCTGCCTGACCTGAACGGTAGGCACGGTCTACTTCTTGCAAATCTGCAAAAATACGACCTTCACCTTTGGCGTTGATCGCCTCACGGGTCATGTAGTAAAGACCCAATACCACGTCCTGCGAAGGAACAATGATCGGCTCGCCATTGGCTGGTGACAAAATATTGTTGGTTGACATCATCAACGCACGCGCTTCTAGCTGAGCCTCAATCGTCAGCGGCACGTGAACGGCCATCTGGTCACCGTCAAAGTCAGCGTTATAAGCCGCACAGACCAGTGGGTGCAGCTGAATGGCTTTACCTTCAATCAGCACCGGCTCAAACGCCTGAATACCCAAACGGTGTAGTGTTGGCGCACGGTTCAGCAGTACTGGATGCTCACGAATCACCTCAGCGAGAACGTCCCAAACCTCGGGCAATTCGCGCTCAACCATTTTCTTGGCAGCTTTAATGGTGGTAGCTAAACCACGCTCTTCAAGCTTACCGAAAATAAAGGGCTTAAATAATTCCAGCGCCATTTTCTTCGGTAGACCACACTGATGTAGACGCAGTGTAGGACCCACTACAATTACGGAACGACCGGAGTAGTCAACACGTTTACCTAGCAAGTTCTGACGGAAACGACCCTGCTTACCCTTAATCATGTCAGCCAAGGATTTCAGAGGACGCTTGTTGCTGCCAGTAATGGCACGCCCGCGACGACCGTTATCTAACAGTGCATCCACGGATTCCTGCAGCATACGCTTTTCGTTACGCACGATAATATCAGGCGCAGACAGCTCTAGCAGACGCTTCAGGCGGTTATTACGGTTAATTACACGGCGGTATAGGTCGTTAAGATCTGAGGTCGCAAAACGGCCACCATCCAAAGGAACCAGTGGACGTAAGTCAGGCGGCAGTACCGGCAACACTGTAAAAATCATCCACTCGGGCTTGTTACCTGAACTGTGGAACGCTTCCATTAGCTTTAAACGCTTGGATAGTTTTTTGATTTTGGTTTCAGAGTTAGTCTGCGGAATCTCTTCACGCAAAGCGTTGATCTCATATTCCAAATCAAGGCTGATTAACAGCTCACGAATGGCTTCAGCACCCATGCGCGCATCAAATTCGTCGCCGTATTCTTCTAAAGCTTCGTAATATTGCTCGTCATTCAGCAGCTGAAATTTTTCTAGACCCGCTGCCTGACCCGGCTCAACCACCACATAGCTTTCAAAATAAAGCACGCGCTCGATATCGCGCAAGGTCATATCGAGTAGCAAACCGATACGACTTGGCAGTGATTTTAAGAACCAAATATGGGCAACAGGTGAAGCCAGCTCAATGTGCGCCATACGCTCACGACGTACTTTAGACAAAGCCACCTCAACGCCACACTTCTCACAGATTACACCGCGATGTTTTAGACGCTTGTACTTACCACATAAGCACTCGTAGTCTTTAACTGGGCCAAAGATTTTGGCACAGAACAGACCATCTCGCTCAGGCTTAAAGGTACGGTAGTTAATGGTTTCTGGCTTTTTAACTTCGCCAAAGGACCAAGAACGAATCAGTTCCGGTGATGCTAAAGAAATCTTAATCGCATCAAACTCTTCCACTTCGTTTTGGTTTTTAATTAAATTCAATAAGTCTTTCAAGGCCTTTCCTCCTGACGGAGCGGGCAGCGCTGCTAGGCAGCACTGCTAATACGCACGCGGGTTATTCGGATTCCAATTCAATATCAATTCCGAGCGAACGGATTTCTTTGATCAATACGTTAAAGGACTCTGGCATGCCAGCTTCCATACGATGATCACCGTCAACGATGTTTTTATACATCTTGGTACGGCCATTCACATCATCCGACTTAACAGTAAGCATTTCTTGCAGGGTGTATGCGGCACCATAGGCTTCCAGCGCCCACACTTCCATCTCACCGAAGCGTTGACCACCAAACTGCGCTTTACCACCAAGCGGCTGCTGAGTAACCAAGCTGTAAGAACCTGTTGAACGCGCATGCATTTTGTCATCAACCAAGTGGTTAAGTTTGAGCATATACATGTAACCAACAGTGACTGGACGGTCAAAAGCATCACCCGTACGGCCATCAAACAGCTTCATTTGCCCGCTTTCTGGCAAGTCTGCCAGCTTAAGCATGGCTTTAATTTCTAGCTCAGAAGCACCATCAAACACAGGTGTTGCCATAGGTACGCCGTTACGCAGGTTGTTCGCTAAGTCCATAATTTCTTGGTCGCTGAGCAAGTCGAGATCGACTCTGTCTTCGTCAGCACCACCAATTTCGTTATAAATTTTGTTAAGGAACTTACGTAAATCAATGACCTTGCGCTGTTGCTCCAGCATTAGGTTAATTTTTTCGCCT
Organism: Gammaproteobacteria bacterium DTU040; assembly: GCA_001513435.1. GTDB lineage: Bacteria > Pseudomonadota > Gammaproteobacteria > Pseudomonadales > Pseudomonadaceae > Thiopseudomonas > Thiopseudomonas acetoxidans. The sequence goes on along the minus strand of LFTS01000303.1, from coordinate 6,725 downwards.
AATCCGTGAGCTGCCAAACCAAGGTGGGTTTCTAAAACCTGACCCACGTTCATTCGCGAAGGTACACCGAGTGGGTTAAGCACGATATCAACAGGCACGCCATTTTCATCGTGCGGCATATCTTCTACCGGCATGATGACAGAAACCACACCCTTGTTACCGTGGCGACCAGCCATCTTGTCACCTGGTTGGATGCGACGCTTAATGGCCAAGTAAACTTTAACAATTTTCAAAACACCAGGTGCTAAATCATCGCTCTGGGTTAGCTTGCGCTTTTTGTCTTCGAACTTCTCATCAATGAGCTTGCGACGATCAGACAGGTAAGCCTGCGATTTCTCCAGCTCGTCATTGAGCTTGTCATCCGCCATGCGCAGCTTGAACCATTGATTCAATTCGATCCCATCAAGAATCTCATTGGTCAGCTCAGTACCCTTCTTAAGACCTGCACCACCATCAACCTTATGACCTACAAGGTGTGAGCGCAAGCGGGAGAAAGTGGCGCCTTCCACAATGCGGAACTCTTCGTTTAAGTCCTTACGAATCTGATCCAGTTGGATCTTCTGAATCGCTAACGCACGACTATCACGCTCAACTCCATCACGGGTAAACACCTGCACATCAATTACAGTACCGGTAGTACCTGTAGGTACACGCAAAGAAGTATCTTTAACATCAGAGGCTTTTTCACCAAAAATGGCACGCAACAGCTTTTCTTCTGGGGTCAGCTGGGTTTCACCTTTAGGAGTTACCTTACCCACTAGAATATCACCGGCGGTAACTTCAGCACCCACGTAAACAATACCGGCTTCATCCAGCTTGTTCAGTGCCGCTTCACCCACGTTTGGAATATCTGACGTAATCTCTTCCGAACCTAGCTTGGTGTCACGCGAGACACAGGTGAGCTCTTGAATGTGGATAGTAGTAAAGCGATCTTCTTCCACCACACGCTCAGACAGCAAAATGGAGTCTTCAAAGTTGTAACCATTCCACGGCATAAATGCCACGCGCATGTTCTGACCCAAAGCCAGCTCACCCATATCAGTGGATGGGCCGTCAGCCATAATATCGCCGCGCTTTATCAAATCGCCCTGCTTAACAAGTGGACGCTGATTAATACAGGTGTTCTGGTTAGAGCGGGTGTACTTGATGAGGTTGTAGATATCGACGCCCGCCTCACCGGTTTCAACTTCGTCATCGTTTACACGTACAACGATACGGCTGGCATCTACGGACTCAATGACGCCACCACGGCGTGCTACTTCACACACACCAGAGTCGCGCGCTACGTTGCGCTCCATACCTGTACCTACCAACGGCTTATCAGCACGTAAAGTAGGAACAGCTTGACGCTGCATGTTTGAACCCATCAATGCACGGTTAGCATCATCATGCTCTAAGAACGGAATCAACGATGCCGCAACAGACACAACCTGCTTGGGCGATACATCCATCAAAGTCACTTCTGCAGGAACTTTAACGGTAAACTCGTTTTGATGACGTACTGTTACTAACTCTTCAATCAAATCACCCTTGTCATTAACACCGGCCGATGCCTGTGCAATAACGTGTTCTGCTTCTTCAATGGCAGATAGGAAGACGATCTCATCAGTAACGCGACCTTCAGTTACAACGCGATAAGGGGTTTCTAAGAAACCATACTCGTTGGTGCGCGCATAGGTTGATAGTGAGTTAATCAAACCAATGTTTGGACCTTCCGGGGTTTCTACTGGGCATACACGACCGTAGTGAGTCGGGTGTACGTCACGTACTTCAAAACCAGCACGCTCACGTGTTAAACCGCCTGGGCCCAGTGCAGAAACACGACGCTTATGCGTAATTTCAGAAAGTGGGTTGTTTTGGTCCATAAACTGTGACAGCTGGCTAGAACCAAAGAACTCTTTAACAGCTGCAGCTACAGGCTTGGCGTTAATTAAGTCTTGCGGCATCAAGCCTTCACTTTCTGCCATCGACAAGCGCTCTTTTACAGCACGCTCAACACGTACCAAACCAATACGGAATTGGTTTTCAGCCATTTCACCCACACAACGCACACGGCGATTACCTAAGTGGTCAATGTCATCAACGATGCCTTTACCGTTGCGGATATCAACCAAGGTTTTAATTACATCAACGAT
>LFTS01000303.1:0-4513 GCA_001513435.1 Gammaproteobacteria bacterium DTU040 | reverse complement strand
AAAAAACAAGTTCTTGAACAGGTTTTCAGCAGCATCCTTGGTCGGTGGCTCGCCAGGGCGCATCATGCGATAAATTTCGACTAAGGCTTCGAGCTGGTTGGTCGAGGCATCAACACGTAACGTGTCGGAGATAAATGGACCGCAGTCAATATCGTTGATATAGAGCGTTTCAATTCTGACGATGTTATTTTTCTGCAATAACTGCAAAATTTCATCGGTAATTTCAACGTTGCAATCTACTAAAATCTCACCGGTTGAAGGGTGAACCACTGGTTTTGCAATGACCGCACCAACCACGTACTCGGCAGGAACAATAAGCTTATTAATGCCCGCTTTTTCCATTTGATTGATGTGACGTGAGGTAATACGGCGACCTTGCTCAACTATGACCTTGCCATCTTTATCTTTAATATCGAAAGTGGCTATCTCACCACGTAGACGCTGAGGCACCAGCTCAAGACTGATTTCCTCATCTGACATGTGGAAAATATTATTCTGATAAAAATCAGACAGAATTTCTTCAGTAGTGAAGCCTAGTGCGCGCAGTAGAACGGTCGCTGGTAATTTACGACGGCGGTCAATACGTACAAACACACAGTCTTTGGCATCGAATTCAAAATCGAGCCATGAACCACGGTATGGAATAACACGCGCAGAAAACAACAGCTTACCCGAGCTGTGAGTTTTGCCGCGATCATGATCAAAGAACACACCTGGGGAACGGTGTAACTGCGAAACAATTACACGCTCAGTACCGTTAATGACGAACGTACCGTTATCTGTCATTAATGGAATTTCACCCATGTAAACTTCTTGCTCTTTAATATCCTTGATCGTTTTGTTAGAGGCTTCGCGATCAAAAATAATCAAGCGCACTTTTACACGCAAAGGAGCAGCGTAGGTAACGCCGCGCATGGTGCACTCTTTAACATCAAAAGGAGCTTCACCTAAGCGATATCCAACATACTCAAGCGCCGCACTACCTGAATAACTAATAATCGGAAATACAGACTTAAATGCTGCATGTAAACCTATATCGCGAAACTGGTCTTTGCTTACCCCAGTCTGCAGAAATTCACGGTAAGAATCGAGTTGGATTGCCAGCAAGTAAGGCACATCCATTACATCCTGCAGTTTGCTAAAGTCCTTGCGGATACGTTTTTTCTCAGTATATGAGTAAGCCATTCGCGTTCCCCAGCTTGTGTATAGCTTGCGTTGAAAAGAATTAAACGAGCAAGCTAAGTTAGTGTTTCTCGTAGTAGATAACATTAGAAGGACCTGCTTGTAACATTAAGCAACCACTTCTAAATGCTATCTATTAACGACAAAAGGCCGGTGACATTAGCCACCAGCCATCAGCCAATTTTATAAACTAGGCTGTTGTACATTGTCGAAATTTACTTAAGCTCGACCTTCGCACCTGCTTCTTCCAAGGTTTTCTTGGCAGCTTCAGCTTCGTCTTTAGACATATCTTCTTTAATAACAGAAGGTGCACCATCAACAAGAGCTTTGGCTTCTTTCAGACCTAGGCCGGTAATTTCACGTACAGCTTTAATAGCGTTAACTTTCTTTTCACCAGCTTCTAACAGGTGAACAGTGAACTCAGTCTGCTCTTCAGCAGCTTCGCCTGCGCCTGCAGGACCTGCAGCTACAGTTGCAGCAGCAGCGGTAACGCCAAACTTTTCTTCCATCGCTGAAATCAGTTCAACAATTTGCATTACAGACATTTCTGAGATTGCACTTAAGATATCTTCGTTAGTAAGAGCCATGACTCTGGTTTCCTATCATTGTGGATAGCCTGCTGGCTACCTGAAAATTTGATTGCGTGTTTGAAAAAGCGATTAAGCTGCTTCTGCTTCTTTTTGATCGCGAACTGCAGCCAAAGTACGAGCCAGCTTGCTGGTTGCACCTTGAATAACGCTCATCAACTGAGAAACTGCCTCGTCGAAGGTTGGCAGGGTTGCCAAAACATCGATTTGATTGGCTGCAATGAAGTTGCCTTCAAATGCGGCGCCTTTGATTTCGAACTCTTTCTGACCTTTGGCAAACTCTTTGAAAATCCGCGCAGCTGCGCCAGGATGTTCATTTGAGAATGCAATCAAGGTAGGGCCAGTGAAGGTCTCTGCCAAGGTCTCAAATTGAGTACCCTCAACAGCACGACGCAATAGGGTGTTACGTACAACACGTACATAAACACCTGCTTCACGAGCTTCTTTACGGAGTCCAGTCATAGCGCCTACAGTCACACCACGAGCATCAACTACTACGGCAGACTGTGCAGCTTGGGCAGCCTCGTTGACTTCAGCGACTATTGCTTTTTTGTCTTCGAGTCTAATTGCCACGGGATATTCTCCTGCTTATTTAATGATCCAGTTACCTGGAGTGTTTGGTGTCTGATTCGAATGAATCGGGAGCACCATCTACGTAGGCTAGATAACTACTTAAGGCAAGCCACCTACGGTCTTGGACGGCCCCCGCTAAGCAGGGACCCCAAATCTTTATTACTTCTCTGAAAGCGAGCTAATATCAACGTGCAAACCTGGGCCCATAGTGCTGCTCAGGCTGATGCGCTTGATATATACACCTTTGGAGGTGGAAGGCTTCAAACGACGCAACTCACCCAGAAGTGCTTCAGCGTTCTGCTTTAGCTTCTCAGGTGCAAAATCGATCTGACCGATAGACGCGTGAATAATACCGTTCTTATCAGTACGGAAACGTGCTTGGCCGGACTTAGCATTTTTTACTGCTGTTGCTACGTCTGCAGTTACTGTGCCCACTTTCGGGTTTGGCATTAAGCCACGTGGACCAAGCAATTGACCTAGCTGACCCACAACGCGCATTGCATCAGGTGAGGCAATTACTACGTCATAGTTCAGATCGCCGCCTTTCATGGCCTCTGCTAACTCATCCATACCTACAATGTCAGCACCCGCTTCGGTAGCAGCTTCAGCAGCAGCGCCCTGTGTAAACACGGCAACGCGAACTGTCTTGCCTGTACCGTTTGGCAGTACAACTGCACCACGAACCACTTGGTCAGATTTACGCGGATCAACACCAAGGTTAATCGCTAAATCGACAGACTCTTTAAATTTTGCCTGAGGCAGCGATGCTAAAAGCTGTGCAGCATCCTCAAAAGAATATACTTTGCCGTGCTCAACTTTCTCAGCAATAGCTTGCTGACGCTTGGTTAACTTAGCCATTACAGACCCTCCACGGTGATGCCCATGCTACGCGCGGAGCCAGCAATGGTACGAACAGCAGCTTCTAGTTCAGCAGCAGTTAAGTCAGCCTCTTTAGTCTTGGCAATTTCTTCGATTTGTGCGCGCGTAACAGTACCAACTTTCTGACTGTTAGGACGTGCTGAGCCTGCTGTGATACCAGCAGCTTTTTTCAGCAACACTGCAGCAGGCGTACTCTTGGTCTCAAAAGTAAAGCTACGGTCACTATAAACAGTAATAATTACAGGAGTCGGTAAACCCGGCTCTATGCCCTGGGTTTTCGCATTAAATGCTTTACAGAACTCCATGATATTCACACCGTGCTGACCTAAAGCAGGACCAACTGGTGGTGAAGGGTTGGCTTGACCAGCCTTAACCTGTAGCTTGATGTAAGCTTGTATTTTCTTAGCCATTTTGACTCCGTTGGGTAATCGCCTTTCAGCTCCCCGTTATTAACCGATTCCTTTCGACGAAAAAGCCCTGCAGTCATCCATAGAGTGCAGGGCAACAATAAAACAGTATCAGACCTTTTCGACCTGACTGAACTCAAGCTCTACAGGAGTTGAACGACCGAAAATAGTCACCGCAACATTAATACGGCTTTTCTCGTAGTTAACTTCTTCAACGACACCATTAAAATCTGCAAATGGTCCGTCAACCACGCGAACAGTTTCGCCCGGTTCAAACAGGGTACGCGGTCTTGGCTTCTCATCGCTATCCGCTACTCTGCGTAGCATAGCCTCTGCTTCACGCTCACTGATTGGAGCAGGTTTAGCGGCGGNNGGTTTAGCGGCGGTACCGCCAATGAAACCCAGTACGCGGGGCGTGCCTTTAATCAAGTGCCAAGCGGCTTCAGACATCTCAACCTGAATAAAAACATAACCTGGGAAAAACTTGCGCTCACTCTTACGTTTCTGACCAGCTCTCATTTCAACGACTTCTTCAGTCGGAACTATAATTTCGCCAAATTGGTCTTCCATACCCTCAAGCTTAATGCGCTCTTGCAACGAGCGCATAACCTGCTTTTCATAGCCGGAATATGCATGTACTACGTACCAGCGCTTTGTCATGGAGAACCCTTATCCTACAATTAGTGAAACAATCCAACCTAAAAACGTGTCGAGTCCCCACAGCAACAGCCCCATTATCAGCACGACAACAACAACAATGAGGGTGGTTTGTACAGTTTCTGGTCTAGACGGCCAAACTACTTTTCTTATTTCTGCGCGCGACTCTTTAGCCAGCACCAGTAGTGAACGACCTTTAGCCGTTTGCGCTGCAATGAATAATGCCAC
>LFTS01000110.1 GCA_001513435.1 Gammaproteobacteria bacterium DTU040 | reverse complement strand
ACTGTCCATACAGCTAAATTTATGGCTGATCATCCAAGCTTTAAGCTGGGCCAGCACTGCAGTGTTTTCTATGGGTGGACCGTCTATTTTTGCTCGTTCTACTGCACCAATGCGCTGGCCCGGTTGATCGGGCGTGATTCGCTTACTCATAAGCCCGACTCCCCATCGCCAATCAATCGCCCGCGCTGCAGGGTTAGCATCCGCTGACGCATGCGCGCAATCAGCGCCAAGTCATGACTGGCTATCATTACGGTGGTGCCGTGGCGGTTAATATCTTCAAACACAGCCATAATTTCAGCGGCTAAACGCGGATCCAGGTTCCCGGTAGGTTCATCAGCCAGTAACAAGGCGGGCTGATGCACAATGGCACGAGCAATGCCCACGCGCTGCTGCTGACCTGTCGACAAATCAGCAGGCGCTTGCATGGCCTTATCCTTTAAACTGACATGTTCTAAGGCTTGACTGACACGGGCATTAATTTCATCCTGACCCAAGCCCATAATATGCAAGGGCAGAGCAACATTATCAAACACGGAACGATCAAACAGCAGCTGATGGTTTTGAAACACCACGCCTATTTGCCGACGTAAAAAAGGGATTTGTGAGTTACGAATTTTGGCTAAATCTTGTCCTGCCAGCAGCAACTTGCCGCTGGTAGGACGCTCCATCGCCAATAATAATCGCAACAAAGTCGTTTTACCTGCGCCAGAATGGCCGGTAACAAAGAGAAATTCACCGCGACGCACATGAACGCTTAACTCGTGCAGACCGATATGGCCATTTGGATAGCGCTTAGCGACCTTCTCAAAACGAATCATTCACTCTCCTTGTGACTAAACAGTGCTTGGACAAAGTCTTTCGCCACGAAGGGACGCAAATCATCAATGCCCTCGCCCACACCAATAAAACGCACTGGAATAGCAAAGTGTTTGGCCAAAGCGAAAATCACTCCACCTTTGGCCGTGCCATCCAGCTTGGTTAACACCAAGCCTGTGACTTTAACTGCTTCATTGAACTGGCGGGTTTGGTTAATCGCATTCTGTCCCGTGCTCGCATCAAGCACTAATAACACTTCATGGGGTGCATTTTCATCCAAGCGCGACATTACCCGCTGCACTTTTTTCAACTCTTCCATAAGATTGTCTTTATTATGCAAGCGTCCCGCGGTATCCGCAATCAACACGTCGACGCCGCGCGCTTGTGCGGCTTGCACCGCATCAAAAATAACCGAGGCAGAATCCGCCCCCGTGTGCTGGGCAATCACTGGGACTTTATTGCGCTCACCCCAAACCTGTAATTGTTCAACGGCTGCCGCACGGAAGGTATCTCCAGCGGCAAGCATGACTTTTTTGCCTTCTTTCTGTAAACGCGAAGCCAGTTTGCCAATGGTGGTGGTTTTACCCGCGCCATTGACGCCTACCACCAGAATAACCTGGGGTGATTTGCCGTCCAACGGCATTGGCTGCTCAACCGGCTGTAACAATTCTTGCAACTCAACCTGCAGCGCACGGTACAGCGCATCGCTGTCGGCCAGCTCTTTGCGTGCGACGCGCTGGGTAAGCTTGGCAATAATGTCTGCGGTTGCTTCTAAGCCCACGTCGGCGGTGATTAAATGCGTTTCCAGATCCTCGAATAACTCATCATCAATGGTTTTACGCCCTAAAAACAGCGTTGCCACCCCTTCGCCAAAGTTGGCGCTGGTCTTGGCTAACCCTTGACGCAAACGCGCAAACCAGCCTTTTTTATTTTCGGCAGTAGCGGCGGCGGTTTCGACGATCGGCTGTTCCTGCGGGAATTCTGGTTCTGGTTCTGGTTCTGGTTCTGGCTCAACTGCTACCTGTGCAACAGCTGCCTCTTCAGGCAGTTCTAATTGCTCAGACTCAGCGTGCGGTTTTTCGACAAGCGCAACAGCCTGCTGTCCTGGCGCAGATTCGGCGATGGCGTCTGGCGACCCTGCATCTAATAATGCAGGGCTGTGTTCTTGCTCTGTAGTTGCATCTTGCTCTACAGCTTTGTCTTTATCTTTTTTACGAAACCAAGAAAGCATAGTTTTAAATTCAAATTCGGCCTGTAAAGCAGGCGGGTTATTAACGGCGCTGGAACCAATTAATTGATTGGCTATCTTAGGAAGCGCTGGGTTATGACAAAACAGGTGTCAGAAACTTGGAAATTGCTGCGCGCGATACGCTGTTATGCATAGAGTGATTGACGCGCAAAGCTCGTCCAACCCATGCATACAGAGACACTTTTGAACGGCGTATAACAATAGGGTTCCGCGTCTCAGGCATTTTTTCAGTGTTTCTTTAAGCGTGCTATCCTAGCACTTATCCCTAGGTTAAACTAAGAATTACAGCTAGTTATAAGGCTAAAAACCACTATGATTCGCCCCAGTATAAATACTTTCATATTGTTATTTGCTCTCATAAGTCTGCCAACCAGTGCCGCCAGCAATCCCACTACTCACGAATTCAGCTTAGATAACGGTCTAAAGGTGATTGTGCGTGAAGACCATCGCGCGCCGATTGTGGTCAGTCAGCTGTGGTACAAGGTCGGCTCCAGCTATGAGGTACCGGGCAGCACTGGGCTTGCGCACGCCCTGGAACATATGATGTTTAAAGGCAGCAGCAAACTTGGACCCGGTGAATCTTCGCGCATTTTACGTGAGCTTGGCGCTAATGAAAACGCTTTCACCAGTGACGACTACACCGCTTATTATCAGGTTCTGGCTCGTGATCGTTTAGAAGTTGCGCTGGAAATGGAAGCGGACCGACTCGCAAGTTTAACCCTGCCTGAAGATGAGTTTTTGCGTGAAATTGAAGTCATTAAAGAAGAACGCCGGATGCGTACCGATGACCGGCCCAGCGGCTTAGCCTACGAGCGCTTTAAGGCGCTTGCTTACCCAGCCAGCAGCTACCATATTCCCACCATCGGCTGGATGCATGATCTGGAGCGCATGACCATTGAGGATTTGCGTCAATGGCATAACGACTGGTATGCACCGAATAACGCGGTTTTAGTAATTGTTGGTGATGTACAGCTGGATGAAATAAAAACACTCGTTAAACGTCATTTTGCTGCTATCCCGGCGCGCCAAATTCCAGTGGCTAAAACACCTATTGAACTCGCGGAACCCGGTGAGCGGCGTTTAACCCTCCATCTAAAAACCCAGCTTCCTAGCTTAATGCTGGGTTTCAACGTGCCAAGTTTGAAAACTGCCGAGAACCAAAAAGACATTCATGCATTGCGTCTCATCAGCGCACTGCTCGATGGTGGTGACAGTGCGCGTTTAACCAGCCAGCTAGAACGCAAGCAAGAGCTAGTCGCCGGCGCCAGCGCATGGTATGACGCTTTTAGCCGTGGCGATAGTCTGTTTGTATTATCCGCCACGCCTAATGTGCAAAAAGGTGTCAGCCTAGAGAGCGTCGAGCAAGCTCTGTGGCAACAGCTGAAAGACCTACAAACAAATCCACCCACACAAGCAGAGCTCAAACGCGTACGCGCTCAAGTTATTGCCGCTGAAGTTTACGCACAAGACTCCATCAACAACCAAGCACGCATGATTGGCATGCTGGAAACAGCCGGGCTGTCATGGCGCCTTCTGGAATCCGATGTCGACTCGCTTAACGCCATCACGGCAACCGATATTCAAAGCGCGGCACAGCGTTATTTTACCGCTAGCCGTTCAATCACCCTGCACAGTCTGCCCGAGGAGACTCGCCCATGATGCAGCGCTTAATTTCTTTTAGCCTTTTGCTTGTCATCGGCCTGTCTATTTCAGGTTGCAGCTTATCAACAACACAGCCGCAAGACAGCAAAATCACCAGCCTGCAGCGCTTAAATGTGGACGCGCCAGCTCGGCGCATTTTGGACATACAAACTTGGCAAACAGCCTCAGGCACTACAGTGTTTTTTGTCCAATCCGACGAGCTGCCCATGCTGGATTTACAATTAACCTTTGCCGCGGGCAGCAGCCAAGAAGGCGCAGCCTATGGTTTGGCCCAGCTGACCAACTTTCTTATCGGAGCTGGAACCAACAAGTATAACGCTGACCAAATTGCTCAGGCCTTTGAAGCTCTTGGTGCTGAATTTAATCAGGGCAGCTACAGAGACATGGCGATACTGTCACTACGCACCCTCAGCACCGCTGAGCTCAGCCAACCTGCTGTTGAATTATTTGCCGAGGTTATTACCCGCCCTAACTTTCCAGTCCAAGCAATACAACGTGTGCAAAATCAACTGCTGGCAAGTTTTGAGCAGCAAAAGAAAATCCCTAGCCATATCGCCAACCGCGCCCTATTTGCCCAGCTATATGGCACGCATCCTTATGCGCACCCCAGCGCAGGTACCGAGCAAACAATACCCAGGCTTAAGCGCCAACAGCTGGCGGATTTTTATCAGACATACTACAACGCCCACAATGCACAACTCGCTCTGGTCGGTAACCTAACCCGCCAAGATGCTGAAGCAATCGCTGAACAGATTAGCCGCGCTCTACCCCAAGGTGTAGCCGCAAGCAAAACACCCCAGCCACAAACGCCCAAGGCTACGCATCTGCATATTGAGTTTCCTTCCAATCAAACACATATCCTGCTAGCCCAGCTTGGCATTGAGCGTGGGCACCCTGACTATGCAGCGCTATTTATCGCCAACCAAATACTGGGCGGCAGTGGCTTTGGCAGTCGCTTGATGGAAGAAGTACGCGAAAAGCGTGGACTGACTTACGGAATTTATTCCAGCTTCAGTCCTATGCAAGCGCAGGGACCCTTCACTATCAGCGTACAAACCCGTGCTGAATTGAGCGAGGCCACACTGGGCTTTGTGCGCGAGCTATTAAGCGAGTACGTCCAGAACGGTCCCACCGAAGCCGAGTTGGCTACGGCTAAACAAGAGTTTCTCGGCAGCTTCCCGCTTAGCGCTGCTAGCAATGCAGCTATTGTTGGACAGCTAGGTGCTATTGGTTTTTATGATCTGCCGCTTAACTGGCTGGAAACACTCATGCAGGATGTGCAGCAGCTTACGCTTGAGCAGTTAAACACTGCTTTGCGCAATCATATTCAGCCCGACGCATTGGTCGTGGTGACAGTTGGTCCAAGTGTGCCGCAACTGCCCTTACCTGAGCCTGTTATTCGTAACGCACAACCTCAAGGGCATCAACACTGATGGCGCGCGCAAACCACAAACAAAGCAACAATCAACTGCGCATTATTGGCGGACAATGGCGTTCGCGCAAACTGAGTTTTCCTGATGTGCAGGGTTTACGTCCCACCCCAGATCGCGTCCGTGAAACACTCTATAACTGGTTAGCGCCTACGATTACGGGCGCACATATTCTTGACGTGTTTGCTGGCAGTGGCGCGCTATTTTTTGAAGGTTTATCGCGCGGCGCAGCATCTGGCTTGGCCGTCGAACTGGACCGTCACGCCTGTAACAGCCTGCAACAAAACCTACAGATTTTAGGCTGTACTAACGCACAGGTAGTGCAACACAATGCACTAAGCTTTCTGGAACGTCCCGCAGAGCAAAGCTTTGACATCGCCTTACTGGATCCACCTTTCCATCAAGATTTATTGCTTAAAAGTTGCCACCTGTTAGAACAGCAAGGATGGTTAAACGCAGACGCTTGGATCTATACCGAAAGCGAACAAGCACCTTCAATGCTGGCTGTGCCACACAGCTGGCTACTACACCGTGAAAAGCATGCAGGCAAAGTATATTATGCGCTATGGCAAAGAGCTTAGGGAGCCTCTGAATAACGTTACCGAGGACGCTAACACAAGGCAAAAACGTACGAAAAAGNNGCATTTTGAGTACGTTTTTAACGCGGTGGTAGCTACGCAGGTAGTTATTCAGAGGCTTCTTAGCCTACCCAGTAGATAGTTGTAATTAGGAGCTTGTTTTGGAAAAACTTAAGGGCGTCCTCGCATTAACTCTTATTCACGCCATTGCCTTGCTGCCCTGGCGAGCAGTGCAGTGGCTGGGTAGTTTTTTAGGCTGGTTGATGTGGGTCACGCCAAATCGTTCAAAGAAAATTGCGCAAATCAACCTAACCCACTGCTTTCCAGAGTTGGACAATAAAGCTGTTGACCAACTGACTCGCCAAAGCCTTAAGAGTATCGGTAAAACGTTTGCTGAGAGCGCTTGCGCGTGGATTTGGCCAGCAGAGAAAACCTTACAACGTGTGCGCTCAGTGGAAGGACTCGAAGTTTTACAACAGGCAATAGTCAGCGGCAAAGCCATAGTAGGCATTACCAGCCATTTAGGTAACTGGGAAGTGCTTAATCACTTTTACAGCAAACAATGCAAGCCATTAGCATTCTATCGGCCACCCAAGCTCAAAGCGCTGGACGAGTTACTAAAAAAACAGCGTCGCCAAATGGGCAACCAAGTTGCACCCTCCACCAAGCAAGGCATTATTAGCGTCATTAAAGAAGTGCGCAAGGGCGGTGCAGTTGGTATCCCTGCAGATCCAGAGCCCAGTCTTAAATCTGGCGTATTTGTACCTTTTCTTGGTACACAGGCGTTAACGAGTAAGTTTATTGCCGGCATGATCGGCGGCAAGCAAGACCGAGTTGCNNNNGCGGTATTTCTGCACGCTGTACGCTTAGAAGACGGTAGCGGCTTTAAAGTATTACTCGAAGCTGCGCCCGATGATATGTATAGCACTGAGGTTGAAACCTCGGTCGCTGCATTGGGGCGTGTACTGGAAAGCTATGTGCGTCGCTGGCCAGAACAATACATGTGGACCATGAAACGTTTTCGTCGCCGTCCTGGTCTTGAAAAACGCTGGTATTGATAATTTCTCAAACATTGAGCAGACCACTGGCTAACCCCAAGGCTAGCCAGTGTATTTTGCGTTAGTCTTCTAGCATAGCCTTGTTACGTACCGCACCTTTGTCAGCACTGGTAGCCAA
>LFTS01000205.1 GCA_001513435.1 Gammaproteobacteria bacterium DTU040 | reverse complement strand
TCAATTAACGCACGGCTGGCGGCATGTTTCATTAGTGCGCCTGTAGTGGTATCCAGCAGTACTGACAATCCATTGTAAGGCACATTCCACACCAGCTTTTGCCAGCGCGCTTTCTCCAAGCCTATCGCTTGCGAATCCAAGCCTGCCTGCACAAACAACTGCGCGCCCTGTTCAGCAATCGCACGCGCCTGCTCTAGCGTTGTATTCGGACCGCTGTGATAGCCCAAGTTAACCCCACCATAAGCCTGATGAATCACAACGCCGGGCTTATCGCGGTGCACACAGATAAAACAGAGTCCGCCCAGCAGGTGGATATCATCACGCAACAACGCTCGCAGCTCACCCTCAACGGCTAAGCCATTTTGCATTAAAACAACCTTGCCACCGGATTGGGTCATGCGGTTAATTAGCGGTGCTAAGTGAACATTACTGGTCGTTTTAGCTGCAACCAACACCCAATCACAAGTCGGCATTTCTTCGACATCGGACCAGACATGAATGTCATCAAGCTGCAACACTGCTTGCTCGGGCCCTTCAATACGCAAACCATTCGACTTGAGAGCTGCGTACTCACTGCGGGCTAAAAAATGCACTTCAAATCCCGCTTGCACCAGTTTGGCCCCATAAAATCCACCTATGGCGCCTGTACCTAAAATGCCGATACGTAGCTGCTTTGTGTTTGTCATTGAAGTGTGTGATTCATTTGTTTAGGGGTTACTAACTAATTGCTGCTCAGGTAAAAAGCGCTTGGCCTGCAAATAGGCTTTTTTCCAGTATTGCGAATCAAGGCTGTCCAGTCGCACTGTTCCACCCGTGGAGGGTGCATGCACGAAACGTCCTTCACCGACATAGATTCCTGCATGGCTAACACGTCGTCCACCACTGGTAGCAAAGAATACGATATCGCCACTACGCAGCTGATTGCGCGGTACTACAGGCGCTTTGGTTTGCATCATGGCACCAGTGGTGCGCGGTAGCTGCAAGCCAACGGTGTCAGAGTAAACGAATTTAATTAAACCACTGCAGTCAAAGCCCGACTCTGGAGTGTTACCCCCATATTTATAGGGTGTCCCCACTAAGCCAAACGCACGGAACAGCACATCATCCGCCAACTCTTTATTAGCCGGCTGCTGTATCGCCACACGCGCCACAGGATTTTTTTCTGCGTACGGACCTTGCGTAACCGTGCGTTGTGGGGCACAGGCAACGCTCAGTAGTAGCGCAGATAAAAGTATTAAACGACTAAAATAGTGCATTATTTTCTCGATTTATTGGCTAGTCGGCTAATTAAGTAGGCAAATTTACTACCTATCACTAAAGGTACGCAACTGCATTTCTCTCAATCTGCTATAAGCTCGACGAAACGCGAATGATAAATAACCTTCCATGTATAAATTTTCCATGGGCACTTGCGCCTCAATATAGAGCACCACCTTACGGTCATAGCACTCATCAATCAAGGCTATAAAACGCCGCACTGCATCATCCAGACGTGTCAAACGCGGCAATTTCCGTTCTCCAGCCTGAACTTGCTGCACCGCATCCTCAGTACCACGTGCTATTGCGGGTACGTTTTTATTACTAGTTAAACGCGGCACGTTAGCTAATAAAACACTATCAAAACGATCGCACAGCTCAATAAAATCAAGCGCCGAAAACGGCTGCATGCACAGCTCGGCAAAATCACAGTAAAGAATCCGCTCACTACAGCCTAAGACCTGCATCGCTCGTCCTGCCAAGTTCAACTCACTCGCCTTGGCTGCTTCACCCTGATTTAACTGCTTAAATAACTGCGGCAAAACACTGGCTTGCTCAGCTTGGCGCACCCAATACCGCTCTACAGTGTCACCTTCGTGCAACCGATGATCCTGCCCGCCATCGACTGCTACCACCTGCATGTTTTTCTCTATGGCGGCAATAGCAGGCAAAAACCGCTCTCGATTAAAACCATCTATGTAGAGTTCATGAGGCGGCTGGTTAGAGGTCATGATGATGGCTAACCCATGCTCAAACAACACCTGAAAGACAGAACCCAGCAGTATGGCATCGGCTATATCGTTAACAAAAACCTCATCAAAGCACAGCACCTTAATTTCTGCGGCTAACTCACGCGCAACCCTCTGCAAAGGATTGGCTGTGCCGCTTAGCTGATTTAACCGCTGATGCAGCCACTGCATAAAATGATGAAAATGTTGGCGCTTAGCCGGTACAGCCAGCTGGGCAAAAAAGTTATCCATCAACCACGTTTTACCCCGGCCTACCGGCCCCCACAAATAAACACTGCCTTGCGCATAATGTGCTTGCATGATGGCTTGATGGCTTTGCGTCAATACTTGGATAGCCTGTTCTTGCGCACGATCGGCAACAAACCCTCCTTTCAGCGCACGCGCATACCAATCCTGTGGTGACTCTGATTGTTTATTTTTAAACACTTCTTTTGCCTTATAACAAAAGCACTGCAAATTAATTATAGTTAAAATACACTAACCCGTTTGGCACAACATACCTATTGAGACGAATAAACGATGACCAACCTTTCTTTCGCCCCCATGCCTGACGAACAAGGCTATTTCGGCGCTTACGGCGGCCAATACGTACCCACTGAGCTGCAAAAAGTGATGAACGACATTAACGCAGCCTACGAAGAAATTCGTCAGTGCACAGAGTTCCAGCAAGAGCTCGCCAGCCTATTTGCTGATTATGTTGGTCGCCCTAGCCCTATTTTTCACGCTAAACGTTTATCTGACCAGCTCGGTGGCGCGCAGATTCTGCTAAAGCGTGAAGATCTCAACCACACCGGCGCGCACAAAATTAACCACTGCTTAGGCGAAGCGCTACTAGCCAAGTTTATGGGCAAGAAAAAAGTCATCGCTGAAACCGGTGCAGGTCAGCATGGTGTCGCCTTGGCTACCGCCTGTGCTTTGGTGGGTATTCCTTGTGAGATTCATATGGGCCAAGCCGACATCGAAAAAGAACACCCTAACGTGGTGAAGATGAAGATTTTAGGCTGCAACTTAATCTCTGTAACCCGCGGCACCGCTACACTTAAAGACGCTGTTGACAGTGCTTTTGAAGAATACCTAAAAGACCCAGAAAGCTTTATTTATGCGATTGGATCGGTAGTAGGACCACACCCTTTTCCAAAAATGGTACGCGACTTCCAATCCATTATCGGCACTGAAGCTCGCGAACAATGCTTGACGCGCTACAAGCGTCTACCCGATGTAGTTACCGCCTGTGTTGGTGGCGGTTCGAATGCGATTGGTATATTTACCGCCTTCCTTGATGACACCCAGGTAAAACTGGTTGGTGTTGAGCCTGCTGGTGAGGGCTTAGACACTCAGCGTCACGCAGCCACACTGACCAAGGGCAAGCCGGGGCATTTGCACGGCATGGCGTGCTATGTGTTGGAAGACGAAGATGGCAATCCTGCCCCAGTACATTCGATTGCTTCCGGTTTGGATTACCCAGGTATTGGACCACAACACAGCTATCTTAAAGATCTTGGCCGTGTGGATTACGACAGCGTGACCGATCAAGAAACTCTGGACGCTTTTATGCGCTTATCGCGTGTAGAGGGAATTATTCCAGCATTGGAAAGCGCACACGCCGTGGCATGGGCTATCCGCACCGCACCAACCATGCAACCCAACCAGCAAATTCTGGTTAATCTATCGGGTCGCGGCGATAAAGACGCGGACTTTGTAGCGAACTTGCTTAACCTATAAGCAACAATCCAGCTAAATCAAGCGGGCTCCACCTAAACGCGTGCGAGCCCGTTTTTTTTATTCAAGACAAACTAAATGCTATTCGACGGCAATCCAGCGTAACAACGCTAATCGATCTCAATCTCAGGCACTGCACCTGCATAAGCTGCCACACTTAAGCGAGCACCTACTGTGCGCGCTAACTGCTGGTAAATCATCGCAATTTGGCTTTCAGGATCAGCCTCTGTGGTCGGTTTACCGCCATCACACTGCATCCGAATCGCCATCGATAAGGGCATCGAAGCTAGCAGGTCAACCTCATAGGCTTCGGCTAAACGCTCACCGCCACCCTCACCGAACACATGTTCAATATGACCGCAGTTTGAGCACACATGCACCGCCATATTTTCCACCACGCCCAGCACTGGAATATTCACCTTGCGGAACATTTCAATGCCTTTCTTGGCATCTAACAAAGCAATATCCTGCGGTGTAGTCACAATCAATGCGCCAGCCACCGATACTTTTTGTGACAGCGTCAATTGGATATCACCGGTACCCGGCGGCATATCCACCACCAGATAATCCAGATCTCCCCAAAGGGTTTGTGTTAATAGCTGTTGTAATGCCCCAGCTGCCATCGGTCCACGCCATGCCATAGCCGTATTGTCATCGGTTAAAAACGCCATGGACATAACCTTCACACCCATAGCCTCGATCGGCACAAACAGTTTCTCATTTTGCACGGCTGGACGTGTTCCTGCTGGGATACCAAACATTATTCCTTGGCTTGGGCCATAGATATCCGCATCCAGCACACCCACCTTAGCGCCTTCACGAGCCAAAGCTAGCGCGAGATTGGCTGCGGTAGTGGACTTACCCACCCCGCCTTTACCCGAAGCCACTGCAATTACATTCCTCACCTGTGCTAGGGTGTCTGGTGCCCCTACGTTTGGCTGTGCTGATACCTGCCAAGACACATTCACTTGCGCCTGGCTAACGCCCGCAACTTGCTCCACCGCACTTTGCAGTAGCTGCGCCCAACCTTGCTTAAACTGGTCGGCGGCATAACCCAACACCACATCCACGACCACCGAGCTGCCGTTAGTGCGAATATCTTTCACGCATTCAGCACTCACTGGGTCTTGATTCAAATGTGGATCGGTAAGTTCACGCAAAGCTGACTCAATCTGCTCTCGGTTTAGCTGGCTCATTTTAGGCTCCCAGAATCGTTAAAAAAGCTGTGTTGGAGTGTAGTGCATTCTCTTTCGTTTTGCTTGTGCGATTAATACAACAGATACCACAGAGGATGAAAAAAACCGTAAAATTCTATATGCTTAGCAACCTTTTTCACTTTAACAAAGTAATTAACACCATGAATCCGATCCGCAAAATTTTAGTGACCAGCGCCTTACCCTATGCCAACGGCTCCATTCATTTGGGCCACATGCTTGAATACATCCAGACTGACATATGGGTACGCTTCCAAAAAATGCGCGGTCATCAATGCATTTATGTCTGCGCCGATGATGCACACGGCTCCGCCATCATGCTGCGCGCCGAGCACGAAGGCATTACCCCTGAACAGCTGATTGAAGCCGTTCATAAAGAACACAGCTCTGATTTTGCTGATTTCCACGTGAACTTCGACAACTACTACACCACTCACAGTGAAGAAAACCGCTACTTTAGCGAGCTGATTTACAGTCGTTTAAAAGAGGCCGGTCATATTGCCAACCGCTCAGTGACTCAGTATTTCGACCCAGAAAAAGGCATGTTTCTGGCTGACCGCTTTATTAAAGGCACCTGCCCCAAGTGCAAAGCAGAAGACCAATACGGTGACAACTGCGAAAAATGCGGTGCAACCTATCACCCAACTGAACTTAAAAACCCACGTTCAGCTATTTCTGGTGCAACACCCGAACTAAGAGACTCCGAGCATTTTTTCTTTAAGCTGCCCAATTTTACCGCCATGCTCAAAGAATGGACGCGCAGTGGAGCCTTACAAACCTCAGTGGCTAACAAACTAGCCGAATGGTTGGACGCGGGCCTGCAAGAGTGGGACATCTCCCGCGACGCACCCTACTTTGGTTTTGAAATCCCGGGCGCGCCAAACAAATATTTTTATGTCTGGCTGGATGCACCCATTGGCTATATGGCCAGCTTTAAAAACCTTTGCGATCGCACACCCGAACTGGAATTTGATGCGTTTTGGTCTGTGGATTCGACCGCCGAGCTGTACCACTTTATTGGTAAAGACATTATTAACTTCCACGCGTTATTTTGGCCCGCCATGCTCGAAGGCGCAGGTTTTCGCAAGCCAACCGCAGTAAACGTACACGGATACCTTACTGTCAACGGCGCGAAAATGTCTAAATCGCGCGGCACCTTTATCAAAGCACGCACCTATTTAGACCATTTAAACCCTGAATACCTGCGCTACTACTACGCCTCTAAGCTGGGCCGTGGCGTGGAAGACTTGGATCTCAACCTTGATGATTTTATTCAGAAAGTGAACTCCGACCTCGTCGGCAAAGTGGTTAACATCGCCAGCCGCTGCGCCGGCTTTGTACACAAGGGCAATCAAGGCGTTTTAGTTAGTGATCTTGCTGAACCGGCATTATGGAGCAGCTTTACAGAGGCAGCACCCTCCATTGCCGATGCCTATGAAAAACGTGACTTTGCCCGCGCCATGCGTGAAACCATGGCACTGGCTGATGCCGCCAATGCTTGGATTGCCGACAAAGCTCCTTGGGCCATGAACAAGATTGAAGGCAAGCAGGAAGAAGTGCAGGCTATTTGCTCACTAGGCATCAACCTATTCAAACAGCTGGTCATTCTGCTCAAGCCGGTATTGCCACAGCTCGCTCAGCAAGCAGAGCAATTCCTTAACGTAGACAGCTTGGACTGGACGCATCTAGATGTGCGCCTCACCCAGCATCAACTTAACCCCTTTACCCCCTTGATGACTCGCATCGATGCCAAAAACATTGAAGCCATGGTCGAAGCCGCGAAAGAGGACTTACTAGAAATGGATAACCAACCCGCCGCCGAACCAACCGAGCTCGATAAAAACCCTATCGCCGCTGAAATTAACTTTGATGCCTTTGCCGCGGTTGATATGCGTATCGCCCGCATTGAAAAAGCCGAATTCGTTGAAGGTGCAGATAAACTGCTGCAGTTGACCTTGGACTTGGGCGGCGAAAAACGCAATGTCTTTGCCGGCATCAAAAGCGCCTATCCCAACCCAGCTGAGCTGGAAGGTCGCCTAACCGCTTGCGTTGCGAACCTTGCACCACGCAAAATGAAGTTTGGCATCTCCGAAGGCATGGTGATGGCCGCAGGTCCAGGCGGCAAAGATATCTTCCTGCTCAGTCCTGATAGCGGCGCTAAGCCCGGTCAGCGTATTAGCTAGTTATTTCCACGTCGCACAGGGTTACTTATGCATGTATTAGCGATTTTATTCTGTGCCTTAGCCGCACTGCTGTCAGCCACGACAGCAGTAAGCTTTCAACTCATAGATGAAGAAAATTATGGCTTTCCCACCCATAACCCCTTCCAAGCCACCATTGCTGGCTCTCCAGTTGAGCTGCAACCGCAGCTGATTGGCAGCGAGCAAATCAAGCAAAAAGACTATCAGCTGCGCCTACGTCCAGAGCGTGAACAAAGCTTGCCGAGTAATTTTTGGCCAGTAAAAACCTTACATTACCGCCTAGCTAAACAAAAAAAACCTGCACCGCTTATTTTTATCATCGCTGGTACAGGTGCTCGCTATGACAGCGACAAGGCCGAGTACCTGAAAAAGCTTTTTTATGGCGCTGGCATGCATGTGGTGCAGATTTCCTCACCCACTAGCTATGATTTTATGGCCGCCGCATCGCATTACGCAACACCGGGCTACTCACCCCTTGATGCGCAAGAGCTGTATTACGTCATGCAAACCATTGCCCACAAGCATAAAAACCTCCCAGTAACTGACTGGTTTTTAACTGGTTACAGCCTTGGTGGTCTGCATGCGGCATTTATCAGCGAAATTGATCAACAGCAGCAGTTTTTTAATTTCAAACGTACGCTACTGCTTAATCCGCCCGTTAACCTGTACACCTCAGTTAGCAATCTCGATCAAATGGCCAACGTAGTACTACCCGAACTCTATGAGGGGCATGATTTTTACCAAGACGTATTCGATAAGTTAGCGCGCTACTTTGAAAGAAGAGGGCATTTTAATTTCGACCAAGCCATACTCGCTGACTTCCAAAACTCACCAGAACGTTTTACTGATGCCGAAATGGCCATGCTTATTGGCACCATGTTTCGTTTCACCGCCACAGATATCAACTTCACTACCGACTTAATTAACCGCCGCGGCTTAATTATCCCTACAGGTACAAGAATCACCGACGGCACCAGCTTAACGCCGTATTTTGAAATCGCGCTGCTCTGTGACTTTAGCTGTTACATACAGGAGCAACTCCTACCCTTTTGGCAGAACGTTTTTCAAGCGGGCGCGCTGGAAGACTTAATCCAGCAAACCAGTCTTTATGCTGTTAGTGAACATTTACGCACGAATAAAAATATCTCTGTCATGCACAATCAAGACGATTTTATTTTAGGCGCTGGCGATCTGACATTTCTGGAACAAGTTTTCCAAGACCGCCTGATTCTTTATCCTTATGGTGGACACTTGGGTAATTTAGATTATGTGAAAAATGCCGACGACATACTGGAATTCTTCCATGACTAAGCCTGTATTAATTGCTTTTATTCTATCCGTGAGCGCAAGCTTAAGCCCCCCACTCTGGGCAGAAACTCTTGAGGATGCGGGCTTTAAAACCCCTCTCAAACAGCTGGAATTTACCCCAGCTTTGGAGCAATACCAGTTTGAGCGCTCCAACTTCGCTGCCCTGCAGGTTCACGATCCGCTTGAGCTTGTTAATCGCCATTTGTATCACTTTAATTACAAGTTTGATCAATACGTTTTTTTGCCAAGCGTCAGAGCCTACCGCTACGTAACACCTAAGCCTGTGCGTACGGGCGTTAGCAACTTCTTTAGCAACCTTGGTCAAGTTCCGACCAGTGCAAATAGCTTGTTGCAGGGGAAATTTAAACGTGCCATGCACAGCACAGCACGGTTACTGTTTAATACAATTTTGGGTGTCGGCGGACTCTGGGATCCGGCCAGCAAGATGGGTTTGGTTAAAGTCAAAGAGGATTTTGGTCAAACTCTTGGTGTGTACGGCTTGCCTGAAGGACCTTATCTCGTGCTGCCTTTCCTCGGCCCTTCCAATTTGCGTGATACCACCGGTTTGGTCACGGATTTCTTCGGTGAGCGAGAGGTCAACCTGATCAACTACGCGGAAATAAGTCGCCGCAATCCCGAACTATACGGTCTGCAAATTATTGATATGCGCTATACCACTGAGCTGCGCTATGGTCAGCTCAACTCGCCTTTTGAGTATGAGAAAATCCGTTATATCTACACCAAAGCGCGGCAGCTACAAATTAACGAGTAATAGCCATCAAGACTTGTTCTGTAGCGCCTGTTGTACAGGTTTGAATGAACGGCGGTGGATGGGCGTAGCACCCAGTTCAGCCAGCGCTTTCATGTGTACCGCTGTTGGGTAGCCCTTGTGTTGTGCAATCCCATATCCCGGATAAAGCGCATCCAGTTGCTGCATTTCCTGATCGCGGCTGACCTTGGCTAAAATCGACGCCGCAGCAATCGCTGGCACCTTATCATCGCCCTTAACCACTGCCGCACAAGGCACAGCGAGTTGAGGGCAGCGGTTACCATCAATAAGTGCGGAACTCGGCTCTGTGCTCAAGCCAGCCACCGCACGCTGCATGGCCAACATGGTTGCGTGCAAAACATTTAGCTCATCAATTTCCGCCACTTCAGCACGCGCTACGCACCATGCCAGCGACCTAGCTTTGATCTCTTCCGCCAATTCAATTCGTCGCCGTTCTGTAAGCCGCTTTGAGTCTTTTAAACCGAGGATAGGCCTATCTGGATCCAGAATAACTGCCGCAGCCACCACTGGACCACAAAGCGGGCCGCGCCCCACTTCATCTACACCAGCAGTAAACGGTTCTATCGGCACTAAATCCAAATCAATTTGCATGGCTTGTGTCGCCTTGTATTAACTCCAGCACCGCAGCTGCCGCCTGCTTTGAAGCGTCGCGCTTAAGTAGCTTATGCAGCTCTAAAAAGTGCTCGGTTTGCTCCGCACCCTCATCCAATTGCTGCAGTACGGCTTGAGCCAAAGCCTCTGGCGTTGCTTGCTGCTGAATAAACTCTGGCACTAAGGCACGTCCAGCCAATAAGTTAGGCAACGAGAAATACGGGCTTTTAACCATGCGTTGAAGCAGCATGTAAGTCAAAGGCGCTAGGCGGTAGGCCACCACCATCGGACGTTTAAACAGCATGGCCTCAAGAGTCGCCGTGCCTGATGCAATTAAAACCGCATCACAGGCTTGCAGCACATCTTGCGACTGGCCATCGACTAAACGAATGGGCAACTCTTGATGCGCTGCTAAAATAAGTTGTAGTTGCTGCAAGCGTTCGGCACTTGCAGCTGGCAATAAGAACTGCACATCAGGGCGCTGCTGCATTATTAATGCAGCGGTTTGGACAAATAACTCGCCAAGCTTCGCCACTTCCCCAGCGCGACTACCCGGCATTAAGGCAACCACGGTTTGCTCGACAGCAACCGCTAAACGGGCGCGTGCAGGTGCTGGCTGATTCACTACGGGAATAGAGTCCGCTAAAGGATGACCGACAAAGCGCACTGAAACCTGATGCTTTTGATAGAACTCTGCTTCAAAGGGCAATAAACACAGCATCAAATCGCAGGCTTGTTGAATTTTAAACACACGCTTTTGCCGCCATGCCCACACTGAAGGACTGACGTAATGCACGGTTTTAATCCCATGCGCACGCAGTTTAAGTTCTATATTCAGGGTGAAATCGGGTGAGTCAATGCCAATAAAAACATCGGGGCGTTCAGCCAGTAGGGTTTTAATTAGGCGCTTACGGCGTGACAGCAATTCAGGCAAGCGACCTAATACTTCTACCAAGCCCATTACGGATAGGCGTTCGATCGGAAAATAAGAATCGAGTCCCTGCGCATGCATCAGCTTGCCGCCGACGCCAATAAACTCTATTGGGGCTGGGCCTAATTGTTCGCGCAATGCTTGCATCAGCCCAGCACCGAGGATATCCCCTGAGGCCTCGCCGGCAACCAAAGCAACTTTAAGCGGCTTTGTCATGGATAATTAACGCGTAATACCGCGGGTTGAGTTGCGGATAGACTCGCAAAAAAGAGCCACTTCAGCAAACTGCGCGGCACTGTCTTCAAGTTTTGCCAGGGCATGATCGACTGTGTTACCACTGCGATAGACAATCTTGTATGCGCGGCGCAGCGCCTGCATGGCCGTCTCTGATACGCCACGACGACGCATGCCTTCAAAGTTCATACTGCGCGCTTCTGCCGGATTCCCTGCCACCATAACAAAAGCAGGAATATCCTTACCAACAGCTGTGCCCATCGCGGAAAAACTGTGTGCACCTATACGGCAATGCTGGTGTACCAACGTAAAGCCCGACAAAATCGCCCAGTCATGCACATGCACATGCCCCGCTAAAGCGGTGTTGTTGACCAAAATACAGTGATTACCAATCACACTATCATGACCAATGTGCACATAGGCCATCAGCAAGTTATTATCGCCAATAGTGGTTTCGCCACGGTCTTGAACGGTGCCACGATGAATAGTGACACCCTCACGGATAGTATTGTTATCGCCGATAACCAGTCGGGTGGGCTCGCCCTGATATTTCAAGTCTGGAGTATCTTCACCCACACTGGAAAACTGCAAAATCTTGTTATTGCGCCCAATCACTGTTGGTCCCTTAAGAACCACATGGGAAGCAATAACAGTACCCTCACCAATCTCTACATCAGGACCTATTACTGTCCAAGGGCCGACCTGCACATTTTCTGCAAGCTTAGCCTTAGGGTCAACAATAGCGCGAGGGTCAATCAAACTCATAACTTTCGTTCCGCACAAATAATTTCAGCAGAACATACCGCTGTACCCGCTACAGTAGCTTTGCAGTCGAACTTCCAAATGCCGCGCTTAACACTAATAAAGCGCGCATCAAGTTGCAGCTTATCGCCCGGTACTACTGGGTGACGAAAGCGTAGCTTGTCTGAACCGACAAAATAATAAAGCACTCCGTCTTCCGGGGTGGCATTCATCATTTTAAAACCTAACAAACCTGCCGCCTGCGCCATAGCTTCGATAATCAACACGCCAGGCATTATGGGATGCTGCGGAAAGTGACCATTAAAAAAAGGCTCATTAATACTGACGTTTTTATACGCACTAATTGTTTTGTTTTCTAAATCCAATGTTTCTACACGATCCACCAGTAAAAACGGGTAACGATGCGGTAACAACTGGCGAATTTCATTTATATCCATCATGGTTTTATAGCCTTTTTATAATTGAAGTCATCATAAAAGCTGCATTAGCACTGCAGCTCGAACACAGAACTTCAATTTATCAACAGAAAAATATATTACATGCTTCGTAAGATGAGTTATTACGCCTTAGAGTCACCTACCAAGGCTTTTTCCAATTTACGTACTTTTTTGGACAGCTCATCTAACTGACGAAAACGTACTGCACTTTTTTTCCACTCAGCAGCCGGCTGCATGGCTGTACCAGAAGAATATGCGCCCGGTTCGGTGATGGAATGAGTCACCATAGTCATTCCTGTAACAAATACATTGTCACATAGCTCAATATGACCCACTAAGCCAACACCACCTGCGAGTAGGCAGTGTTTACCAATTTTAGTGCTGCCAGAAATCCCAACGCAGGCTGCCATAGCCGTGTGGTCACCCACCTCGACGTTATGCGCAATTTGAATTTGATTGTCTATCTTAACGCCATTGCCAATTAGCGTGTCCTTTAATGCACCCCGGTCTATACAGGTATTCGCACCTATCTCGACATCATCACCGATGGTGACACCGCCAATTTGAGCAATTTTTTGCCATGCTCCTTCATGTTTAGCAAAACCAAAACCTTCGCCACCAATCACCGCGCCTGACTGAATCACCAGTCGTGCTCCGGCTTTAACGTCGTGGTACAGAGTTACTCGCGGCGCTAACCAACTGTCTGCGCCTATGCGACTACGTGCACCAATAAAACAATGTGCGCCAATGACCACATTAGCAGCAATCTGTACGTCCGCTTCTATAACTACACCTGGTCCAATACAGGCCGTTGCATCAATCTGAGCGCTATCATCAATATGCGCGCTCGGGTGAATACCAGGCTGAGTTTTTGGCTTGGGATCAAACAGGTGGGAAATTCGCGCAAAAGCCAAATAGGGATCGGCCACTATAAGGCAATTACCGAGGTAATTCTGTGCATCTTTTTCTGTCAGCAGCACCGCACCCGCTTGTGTTTCGGCCAATTGCTTGCGGTACTGTGGGTTAGCCAGAAAACTAATCTGATTCGCTTGTGCATCCTGCAAGGTAGACAAGCCATTAATCACAACCTGCTCGTCACCCTGTATCTGCGCATCAACCTGATCAGCCAGCTCTTTTAAGCTGTAAGTAAACCCTGTCATATCAACGCATCTGGTTTAAGCGTTCAACTACGCGCAACGTGATGTCTAGTTTAGGACTTACATCCACTACTGCTGCTCTGTCTATAACAAGATCATAATTGCCACTTTTCAGAACTTCCTCAATCGCTTTATCGAGCTTCGGCTTAATGCCTTGCAAAAAATCTTGCTCTGCTTTTGCGCGTGCCTCGTTGAACTCTTGTGACTTAATCTGCACTTCACGTACTTTTTGCTTGTAGTCGAGCTCTAAACGCTCGTACTCAGCCTGCTGCATTTTCTCGCCATCTTTTTGTAAGCGCTGCTGCAATTTTAACGTATCGTTTTCCAGCGTTTTAATTTTTTCAAATTGCGCGCCGAATTCTTTTTCATGCTGCGTTTCGTATTTTTTAGCAGCATCTGATTCCATCAGTGCCATCTGTACATCAAGCACAGCAATTTTAAGCTCAGCATGCGCTGCACCGCTGATAATTAAACTGGCAAACACAGCTAACTGAATTAATTTACGCACTATGACACTCCTTGAATGATATATATTTTTACTAGAACGTTTGTCCAAGAGTAAACTGGAAGAACTGGCTGCTTGAGTTTTCTGGCTTTTTAAGCGGTCTACCCACACTGAAGCTAAGCGGCCCCATAGCCGTTACCCAAGTTAAACCCACACCGGCTGAGCTGGCTAATTCACTGGCGCTTATACTACAGCCCTCTTCGTTACGGGCTTTTTGGTACTTACTACAGCTGGTATTAAAGACGTTACCCACATCCCAGAACGCATAACTACGGAATGAGCGCTGATCTTTGATAAAGGGCATAGGGAAAATCCACTCCACACCACCCTGAATTAAAACGTTACCACCGAAAGGCAGTAAATCTTTGTCCCAGTCTTTATCATGTGGCGTGCTGCGCGGTCCTAAACTGCTGTCTCTAAAGCCTCGCACCGAACCAAAACCACCAGCATAGTAGTGCTCATAGAACGGCAACACCTTGGTGGAACCGTAGCTGTCAGCATAACCAAGCTGGGTATGGAAACGTAACAGCTGTTCACTGCTGCCTAAGCGCTTATACACTTGGCCATTATAGTCCAAGCTGTAAAAAGACAGATCACTGCCAGGAATCGTTGTGTCTACAAAAACACCTTGCGAATAGCCGCGGGTGGGTAATACACCGCGGTTAAGCGTGGACGTAGACCAACCAGCAGAGCCTTTAAAGATGTTGTGATCTTTACCTTCGCGCTTAGCAAAGTCTTCAATTTCTTTTGCTGGAATAGTGCCAATTTTGATCGTGTCTTTCTGCGCACTCAAACCAAAAGTCAGGCGCGACTCTTCACTAATGGGGTAGCCAAGCGTTACACCACCACCGTAACTATCCACCGAGTAACTGGCTACATCAACTTTGAGCTTTTTAAAGTTAGTTTCACGGTAGAAAGCGTTATAACCCAAACTAACGCCGTCAACGGTCCAGTAGGGGTCAACAAAGTTAAAGTTATAGGCGCTCTGGTATTCACTACGGGTTAAACCAAAACTAACGTAGTTACCCGTCCCCATAAAGTTGCTCTGACTAATAGAGCCACCCAAGATTAAACCTGCGTTTTGCGCGTAACCAATACTGGCAGAAATAGAACCGGAGGCTTGCTCCTCAACACTGATATTGACATCAACCTGATCGTCAGTACCCGGCACTGCAGGCGTTTCGACGTTAACTTCTTTAAAGTAACCTAGACGCTCAAGACGTGTTTTAGACTGATCAATCAGATAGGTTGATGCCCAACCGCCTTCCATTTGACGCATTTCGCGACGCAACACTTCATCACGTGTTTTGGTGTTGCCGCGAAAATTAATACGATTGACGTAAGCGCGTTTACCCGGGTCAACGACAAAGGTAATGCTAACTGTATTGTCTTCATCGTGAACCTGTGGCACACCGCTCACGTTAGCAAAGGTGTAGCCATCATTACCTAAACGACGGGTAATCAAATCAGCTGTAGTGGTCATTACCTTGCGCGAGAAAATCTGCCCCTCGCCCGACAACAACAAAGCTTCGACTTCTTCCTCAGGAACCTTGAGATCGCCCGACAGCTTAACCTCGCGAATGCGATACTGCTCGCCCTCGTCTACGTTAACCGTTAGATACACATGCTTTCTATCAGGCGTGATAGACACCTGTGTTGAAGTTATATCCATGTTGATATAACCACGGTCCAGATAATAAGAACGCAAGCGCTCTAAGTCGCCGGAAAGCTTTTCGCGCGAGTATTTGTCGTCACCCTTGAAGAAAGACAGCCAATTGCGCTCTTTAAGCTCAAAAATGTCCGTCAGTTCATCATTGGAAAACACCTTATTGCCCACTACATTCACATGACGAATAGAAGCAACAGCGCCTTCTTTAATTTCAATCTTGATGGCCGTTCGGTTGCGTTCTTGTTGCACAACAGTGGCTTCAATATGTGCACCATAACGTCCTTGGGCTACATACTGCCGATGCAACTCATTACGCACACCTTCCAAAGTGGCACGCTGAAAGATTTCGCCTTCAGCTAGGCCCGACTGCTTAAGCCCTTTAAGCAAATCTTCGGTTTTAATTGCTTTGTTACCCGTGATTTCAATACTGGAAATTGAAGGACGTTCAACCAAGTTAACCACCAACACAGCCTCATCGCGGCTAAGTTGGATATCTTGGAAAAAACCGGTCTTAAACAGAGCCTGTGTCGCTTCAACCAAACCACGCTCATCAACTTCGTCACCCACTCCCAGCGGCAAGGCGGCGAACACGCTGCCCGCTGAAACGCGTTGTAAACCATTGAGACGGATATCAGCAATCGTAAAAGGCGCTGCTGAAGCTTCAGACATAATTAGTGCGGAGATTACCGCTGGTAATAACAGACGTTTCATGCTGTCCTTTATTTGTTTTTTTTGTGGTTAAAAAGCTGCCTTAAGCACAGCAACCAACAATCTTATAAACGCGTTATATCATTAAACACTGCAAAAAACATAACGCACATTACCAGAGCAATACCTATTTGCATGCCCCACGTTTGTATCTTTTCTGAAACCGGTTTTCCACGAACCCACTCGACCGTATAAAATAACAAATGTCCGCCGTCTAGCACAGGGATAGGTAATAAATTTAACACCCCTAAACTGATACTTAAATAGGCTAAAAAGTTCAAAAAACTACGCAGGCCAGATTCAGCTGAAGCGCCCGCTACTTTAGCAATGCTTATGGGTCCACTCAAGTTTTTTGCAGACAACTCACCAAAAAGCATTTTCTTAATTGAGGCCAGCGTCATGCTGCTCATTAACCACGTGCGATTTGCGCCTTCAGCAATGGCGGCGACTGGACCAAAACGCGTATGTACTAGTTTATCGTCAGGCCAAGCCGAGCTACTCGCACCAGCCCCTAAATAACCCACTGGCTGCTGTTCATCGCCACGTGCGGATAGGTGCACCGGGATAAGTAATTGTTGCTGTTGGCGCTCGACTAAAACATCTACCTGCTGACTGGGCTTGGCTTGCACATAACCAACGACCTCATGCCATGAAGCCATAGGCTGTCCATCAATCGCAAGAATTAAGTCCTGTTCTTGCAAACCTGCCTTATATGCAGGCCCTTGTGCATCAAGCTGGGTTAACTGCGCTTCAACCGTAGGGCGCCAAGGTATTAAACCCAACGAAACCAGTGGATTTAAATCCTCCGCTCCCCTCTGCCACTCCTGCAGCTGTAGTAAATAACCCGTAGCTATTGAATCGCCGGGCACGAGCGCATCAATACGCAATAAGCCCGTCTCACCTGCTCGCCTAATTAACTGAATATTAATATCTGACCAGCCAACCACTGAATTGCCGTCAATGGCACTAATTTCCAGCCCTGCTTTTAGACCTGCCTGCTCCGCCAAACTTTGCGGCAACACCTGCCCTATGATGGGCCTTGGTTCTTGCGTGCCCAACATGGCCAGACACCAAAAAAACACAAAAGCCAATAAAAAGTTAGCCACCGGACCCGCGGCCACAATGGCTATACGTTGCTGTACCGACTTATGATTAAAGGCGTACGCTTGTTGCTGTTCGGTCAGTTCACCTTCGCGGCTATCAAGCATTTTTACGTAACCACCCAAAGGAATGGCGGCTATGACAAACTCTGTGCCGTGACGATCATACCAACGCAGCAAAGGCGTACCAAAACCCACAGAAAAGCGCAGTACTTTCACACCGCACTTACGCGCCACCCAAAAATGGCCGTATTCATGAATCGTTACCAACACACCTAAAGCCAATAGGGTGCCAAAGAGCATGTACAAACTGCTCACCTGCTATCTCCTCGCCAAACTACAGTTTTGCGTTAGCCATATCTGAGCCAACTCACGCGCTTGCTGATCCGCTGTTAAAACTGTCTGCAGATTAGTCACAGACTGCACTGCTAGCTGCTGCAATACCGTTTCAATCAAATGAGCAATAGCTAAAAAACCAATCTGTCCCGCTAGAAAACCTGCTACCGCGACTTCATTAGCCGCATTAAGAATAGCAGGTGCGGTGCCGCCCTGCTCAGCCGCATCACGCGCTAATTTTAAACAGGCAAACCGCTCTAAATCCGGCTCATAAAAATCCATACGTGCTAACTGATACAAATCCAGCGGCGACACACCCGATTCTATCCTGTCAGGCCATGCCAGCGCATGGGCAATGGGTGTGCGCATATCTGGATTACCCAACTGGGCTAATACAGAACCATCCACATAGTCGACCAAGGAATGAATCACGCTTTGCGGATGCACCACTATTTCAACCTGCTGCGGCTTAGCATCAAACAACCAGCAGGCCTCAATCAGCTCCAAGCCCTTATTCATCATAGTGGCCGAATCGACAGAGATTTTTTGCCCCATCGACCAGTTTGGATGCGCACAGGCTTGTGCTGGTGTCACCTTAGCCAGATCAGCCAAAGCAGTTTCACGGAAAGGCCCACCCGAAGCGGTTAGTAGTAAACGACGCACGCCCACCTGTTGTAAGCCTTCATGATAATTACAGGGTAGACACTGGTAGATAGCGTTGTGTTCACTGTCTATAGGTAAAAGTTGTGCGCCATGCTCACGCACAGCCTGCATAAAGAGCGCGCCAGACATCACCAGTGCTTCTTTATTGGCCAGCAACACTTTCTTGCCTGCCTTGACTGCCGCAAGTGTTGGCACCAAACCAGCTGCCCCAACGATAGCGGACACCACAGCGTCTACCTCTGACGCACTGGCAACCTGACATAAACCCGCCTCACCAAATAGTAGCTCAGTGTCTAAACCCAAACCGGTCAACTGCTGCTGCAATACTTCGGCATCTTGCTCCGTTTCGACTACGGCATAGCGCGGACAAAAGCGCTGGCAAAGCTCTACCAGCTTATCGAGCTGGCGGTGGGCTGTGAGCGCAAACACCTGATACGTCTGCGGATGTTGGCTAATAACATCCAACGTGCTGGCACCAATGGAACCTGTAGCACCAAGAATCGTAATTTTCTGCACTACTGAACCGCCCAACCCGCAAAGATTAAAAACAAAGCAAACAAAGGTAAGGCAGCGGTAAGGCTATCAATACGATCGAGCACACCACCGTGGCCGGGCAGCAGATTACTGCTGTCTTTCACTCCAGCTTGGCGCTTGAACATGCTTTCGGTTAAGTCTCCGATAACAGAGAACAACACTATAATCACCGCTGCTATCAGAAAAACAATGATCTGCTTGGCTGTTAAAGAAAAATACAGCGCACAGCCCAAGGCTACTAACACACTGGCTAACAAGCCGCCGTATAAACCCGCCCAGCTTTTACCTGGACTGACATTAGGCGCTAATTTACGCTTACCCAAGGCTTTACCCGAAAAATAGGCGCCGATATCAGCAGCCCACACCATCAACATAATGCTGAAAATCAAAGCATTACCTTGGACGAATGATTTGATTACCAGCAAACCAATCCCTGCCGGTAATAGAACCAGCCAACCAATAAGCAGCTTACCCAATAAACCGCCCCAGAGACTGACCGAGCGCGGATAACTCATCACCATTAGCGTGGCCGCACACCACCATGCCAAAGCAACAAGTAGTACAGGTAACTCTATTGCTGGCACTAGCTGTAGAGTCGCAAATAACACAGCGGTCACCACTGCATAGCCAACACGCTGCGACTGCCGCAAGCTGCCTGCCAACTGTGCCCACTCCCATGCTCCCAGAGTTAACACCAGACCAACAAACAAACTAAATGCCCAGCCTGATAGAGCAAAAAAACCAAACAAGGCCAACGGCAGCAACCATAAGGCCGTGATAATCCGCTGCTTTAACATACTAATTAATGCTCCGCTGCAATCTGATCGCTGGTTTTACCAAATCGACGTTGCCGCAAAGCAAAGTCTTCTAAGGCATCGCGCATAGCTTGATGCTTAAAGTCAGGCCAGAATAAGTCCGAGAAATAAAGCTCAGTGTAGGCAAGCTGCCATAGCAAAAAATTACTAATTCGATGCTCGCCACCTGTGCGAATCAACAAGTCTGGCTCTCCTGCTCGACCTGTAGCCAGATGCTGACTAAGCAGCTCCTCATTAATTTCACTTAGTTGTAAATGCCCTTGCTGTAACTGCAAAGCTATTTGACGTGCGGCCTGGGTAATATCCCAGCGCCCTCCGTAGTTGGCTGCAATTTGCAGGGTGAATTTACAATTATCAGCCGTGCGCTGTTCAGCTTGTTCAATTTCTTTTTGTAGCTCGGCATGAAAACGGGTGCGCTCGCCGATGATTTTTAAGCAAATGCCGTTTTTATCGAGCTTATTGACTTCACGCTTTAGGGATAGCAAAAATAGCTCCATCAAAGCACTGACTTCATCCTCGGGACGCCGCCAATTTTCACTTGAGAACGCAAACAGCGTTAACACCTCAACCCCTGCTTCAACGCACACCTCTATTGCTGCGCGTACCGCATCAACACCGGCTTTATGGCCAGCGATGCCAGGCAAAAAGCGTTTTTTCGCCCAGCGATTGTTGCCATCCATAATAATGGCCACATGTCTTGGCACCACCGCTGCTTGCGCACTTTTTTGCTTGACCATGCTGGCTCCGCGCTAGACTTCCATCAAATCGGCTTCTTTAGCCGTTAGCATTGCATCTATTTCGTCGATGAACTTGTCTGTTACCTTTTGCACTTCATCAGCTGCACGACGCTCATCGTCTTCGCTGATTTCTTTTTCTTTTACTAGTTCTTTAATTTGCGACAACGCATCACGACGCACGTTACGCACTGCAACGCGAGCATTTTCTGCTTCTTGACGCGCTTGGCGGCTGTAAACCTTGCGGGTTTCTTCAGTTAACGCTGGCATAGGTACACGGATCGTGGTTCCAGCTGTTGCTGGGTTTAGACCCAAATCAGCTTGCATAATGGCTTTCTCAACAGCCTGAATCATGCTGCGATCAAAGATCGTCAACGCCAAGGTGCGTGAATCTTCAGCAACAACGTTAGCAACCTGACGCAGTGGCGTATCGCTGCCATAGTAAGAGACCATAACCCCATCAAGAATACTGGGGTGAGCACGACCGGTACGAATTTTGGCAAATGCATGCTGTAAAGATTCGGTCGATTTTTGCATACGTTGCTGTGCGTCTGACTTAATTTCATTAATCATTATCTACTTCCTCAATCAGGGTGCCTTCTGCTCCACCTAAAACCACATTCAATAAAGCACCCGGCTTATTCATATTAAATACACGCAAAGGCATTTTATGGTCACGGCACAGGCAAATAGCCGTTAAATCCATCACCTCAAGCTGACGCGCTAACACTTCATCATAGGTTAGGCGATCAAATTTTTCCGCATCAGGGTTTTTGAAGGGATCAGCAGTGTATACGCCATCTACTTTGGTCGCCTTCAGAACCACATTCGCGTTGACTTCAATACCACGTAAACAGGCAGCAGAATCCGTGGTGAAAAACGGGTTACCCGTACCAGCCGAGAAAATAACCACCTGCCCTTTTCTCAGATGCTCCATGGCTTTACGGCGGTCATAATGGTCAGTCACTCCAACCATAGAAATAGCCGACATAACCAACGCAGGAATATTAGAGCGCTCCAACGCATCACGCATGGCTAGTGCATTCATTACGGTAGCCAGCATGCCCATATGATCGCCAGTCACCCTATCCATTCCCACAGCCGATAACGCCGCACCACGGAACAGGTTACCGCCGCCTATGACCAGCCCTACTTGGACACCAATGCCAACGAGCTGACCTACTTCTAGAGCCATACGGTTTAGTACTTTTGGGTCAATACCGAAGTTTTCAGACCCCATTAAAGCCTCACCGCTTAACTTCAGTAAAATACGTTTGTAGCGCGGTTGGCGACCAGCTTCTGGCTGCGTCATACTTTTTCTCCTCGAATTTATGCACAATTATAAGGAAGTTCTAAATAACTGGCTACGCAAGTTAATGTTTAGTTAATTATTTAGAAGCACCTTAAAAAAAAGCTGCCACACATATTCAATGTGGGCAGCCTTTTTAAATCACCTAGCAACGCTGGTGCTTACTTTTTAGAAGCGGCTACCTGTGCAG
>LFTS01000230.1 GCA_001513435.1 Gammaproteobacteria bacterium DTU040 | reverse complement strand
CCACTCCACTGTTCGCGCATCTTTTACGCATAAAACCCTAAAGGACACTGATTATGACCGATTTTAACGCCATCCAGGTAACCAAACGCGATGGCCGTAAAGAGCCAATAAACCTAGATAAAATTCACCGCGTCCTCGATTGGGCAGCGATGGGTTTAGATAACGTATCTGTTTCTCAGGTTGAGCTTAAATCACACATTCAGTTCTATGATGGCATTCATACAAAAGACATTCACGAAACAATTATCAAGGCTGCCGCTGATCTTATTTCTGCCGAAACACCCGATTATCAATACATGGCTGCCAGTTTAGCCATTTTCCATCTACGCAAAGTCGCCTATGGTGAGTTTGAGCCGCCGCACTTATTTGACCACGTAACCAAGCTCACCGCAGAGCAGCGCTACGATGAACATATTTTGCAGGATTACAGCAGGGAAGAGTTCGACAGACTCAACGATGCAATCGACCACGCGCGTGACATGAACTTCTCCTATGCAGCGGTCAAGCAGTTGGAAGGCAAATATTTGGTGCAAAACCGCGTCACCGGTGAAGTTTACGAAAGCCCGCAAATGCTCTACATGCTCATTGGTATGTGTTTGTTTTCTAACTACCCAAAAGACACGCGCTTGGAATATGTGGTGCGTTTTTACGATGCCATTTCCCAGTTTAAAATTTCGCTGCCCACGCCCATTATGGCGGGTGTACGCACACCTTCGCGCCAGTTTAGCTCTTGCGTACTGATTGAATGTGGCGACAGCCTCGACTCCATCAGCACTACCACTGCCGCCATTGTTAAATACGTCTCGCTGCGTGCCGGTATTGGGATTAACGCCGGACGCATACGCGCACTAGGCAGCCCAATCCGTGGTGGTGAAGCCCAACACACCGGCTGTATTCCTTTCTTTAAGCTATTCCAAGCTGCGGTTAAATCTTGCTCGCAGGGCGGTGTTCGCGGCGGTGCTGCTACATTGTTTTACCCCATCTGGCACCTTGAAGTGGAATCTTTGTTAGTTCTGAAAAACAACCGCGGTGTAGAAGAAAACCGCGTACGTCACATGGACTACGGTGTACAAATCAACAAGCTGATGTACCAGCGCTTGATTAAAAGTGAAAACATCACCCTCTTCTCCCCGCACGATGTTCCGGGCTTGTATGAGGCATTTTTCGCTGATCAGGATGAGTTTGAGCGCCTGTATTTGCAGTACGAGTCAGACCTTAGCATCCGCAAGCGCAGCATTCCTGCCGTTGAGCTGTTCTCACTCATGATGCAAGAACGTGCCAGCACCGGTCGTATCTACATCCAAAACGTAGACCACTGTAATACGCACAGCCCCTTCGATCCCAGCGTTGCACCCATACGTCAGTCTAACCTATGCCTTGAAATTGCATTGCCTACTAGCCCGCTGGAAAACATCAATGACACGGACAAGGAAATTGCGCTGTGCACCCTTTCTGCCTTTAACCTTGGCGCTATCAATAGCCTGGAAGAACTGGAAGAGCTGGCAGACCTAGCGGTACGTGCTTTGGATTCTTTGCTGGATTACCAAGACTACCCAATCGAAGCGGCACGCAATGCCTCTATGAAACGCCGCACGCTGGGCATAGGTGTAATTAACTATGCTTACTACTTGGCAAAAAATGGTGTGCGCTATTCCGACGGTTCTGCCAACGCATTAACGCACCGCACTTTTGAAGCTATCCAGTACTACTTACTCAAAGCATCTAACAATCTGGCTAAAGACTTTGGCGCCTGCCCTGCTTTTGATGAAACCACTTACTCACAGGGTATTTTGCCTATCGATACCTATAAAAAAGATATTGATAACATCTGCCAAGAACCGCTGCATTTTGACTGGGAAACCCTGCGCCAAGATATTAAAGCCCACGGTTTGCGTAACTCAACCCTGTCATCATTGATGCCTTCTGAAACCTCCAGCCAGATCTCTAACGCCACCAACGGTATCGAACCACCGCGTGGATTGGTGAGTGTGAAGCAGTCTAAAGATGGCATTCTCAAGCAAGTGGTGCCTGAGTACGAGCGCCTAAAAGACAATTACGAGCTGTTATGGAACATGCCCAATAACGAAGGTTACTTACACCTTGTTGGTATTATGCAAAAGTTTGTTGATCAGGCTATTTCCGCCAACACCAACTATGATCCACAACGCTTTGAAGGCGGTCGTGTGCCAATGCGCCAGTTACTCAAAGACTTGTTAGCCGCCTACAAATTTGGTTTAAAAACCCTCTACTACCAAAACACCCGTGATGGAGCAGAAGATTCTCAAGCAGATATGGATGACGGCTGTGCCGGCGGCGCCTGCAAAATTTAATCGGAGAGCAGAGTATGAAATACAGTATTTTTTGTCAGACAGATAACGATCAGCTAAAAGAGCCGATGTTTTTCGGCCAACCGGTCAACGTTGCGCGTTACGATCAGCAGAAATATCCTATTTTTGAAAAGCTTATCGAAAAACAACTGTCTTTTTTCTGGCGTCCGGAAGAGGTTGATGTATCACAAGACCGTGCCCATTACCAAAGCCTGCCTGATCATGAAAAGCATATATTTATCAGCAACCTGAAGTATCAAACTCTACTGGACTCTATCCAAGGCCGCAGTCCCAACGTGGCGTTTTTACCGCTGGTGTCCATTCCAGAACTAGAAACTTGGATTGAAACTTGGTCGTTCTCAGAGACCATTCACTCACGCTCCTACACGCACATTATTCGCAATATTGTGAATGACCCTAGCGTCGTCTTTGATGACATTATGCGTAACGATCACATTATTGAGCGCGCCACTGACATCTCTAAATACTATGACGATCTCATCCAATACAGCATGCTGTATTTAAAATACGGCGTAGGCAAGCACGTGGTGAATGGCAAAACAGAGACCGTTGAGTTGTTCGAACTCAAGCGCAAACTCTATCTGTGCATGATGAGTGTAAATATCCTTGAAGCCATTCGCTTCTATGTCAGTTTTGCCTGCTCCTTTGCCTTTGCCGAGCGCAGGCTGATGGAAGGTAATGCGAAAATCATTCGCCTGATTGCCCGTGATGAAGCCCTGCACCTAACCGGCACCCAGCACATTCTTAATATCATGCAAAACGGTCAGGATGATCCAGAGATGGCTGAAGTTGCTAAGTCCTGTTATCAAGAGTCCGTGGATATGTTTAAACATGCCGCACAGCAGGAAAAAGAATGGGCTAAATACCTGTTTAAAGACGGCTCCATGATTGGTCTTAACTTAGATATTCTCAGCCAGTATGTTGAATACATTACTAACCTGCGGATGGCTGCGGTCGGTTTAGAACCTGCTTTTGCTGGCGCCAAGCAAAACCCAATTCCTTGGATTAACGCCTGGCTTGTATCAGATAACGTGCAAGTAGCTCCGCAAGAAGTGGAAGTAAGTTCTTATCTAGTTGGGCAAATCGACTCTTCCGTTTCTGTCGATGATCTAGGTGAGTTTGAGCTATAAATTCCGTTATGCAAGTTATCACCGAAGATCTGATTTTTGAGCTAAAAGAAAACGAAAGTCTGCTCGATGGTCTGCAACGCACTGGGCACCACATCGAATACCAATGTCGTAGTGGTTACTGTGGTGCCTGCCGCATTCCACTAACCGCAGGCAGTGTCAGTTACGATAAACCTCCTTTGGCCTACGTGCGCAGCAGCGAAATATTGCCCTGCTGCTGCCGTGTTGAAGAGCCGCTCAGAGTTAAAGTTCATTTACTAAGTAAGCTGCAAGGCTAACATCTAGCAGGCCAAAACCTGCTAGAATGCGCTTCTTTCAAACTAGCAATCTCCTGCGCACAATGACAAATTCAAATCCAAACCAAACCCGTGTAATTGTCGGCATGTCCGGCGGTGTTGATTCCTCAGTAGCCGCTTTGCTGTTGCTACAGCAAGGCTATCAGGTCGAAGGCCTGTTTATGAAAAACTGGGAAGAAGACGACGGCACCGAATACTGCACCGCCAAAGAAGACCTCGCTGATGCGCAAGCTGTGTGCGACACGCTTGGTATCGTGCTGCACACAGCCAATTTCGCGGCTGAGTACTGGGACAACGTGTTTGAGCACTTCCTGCAGGAATACCAAGCCGGACGCACACCGAACCCAGATATTCTCTGCAATCGCGAAATCAAATTTAAAGCTTTTTTGGATTATGCCAAACACCTAGGTGCCGACCTTATCGCTACGGGTCATTACGTGCGCCGCGTTGATCGTAACGGTCACAGCCTGCTGCTCAAAGGTCTGGATAACAATAAAGACCAAAGCTATTTTCTACACGCCGTAGGCGGTAATGAAATCGGCCAAAGCCTGTTCCCTATTGGCGCATTAGAAAAGCCTGCTGTACGCGCACTGGCTGAGCAGCACGGTTTGATTACGGCCAGCAAAAAAGACTCAACCGGTATTTGTTTTATCGGCGAGCGCCGTTTTACTGACTTCCTCAAACAGTACTTACCCGCCCAGCCCGGCACCATTGAAACCACCGACGGGCAGGTAATCGGCGAGCACGCTGGTTTGATGTACCACACCATCGGCCAACGGCAAGGACTGGGCATTGGCGGTATGAAAAACGCCAGCGAAGACCCTTGGTACGTGCTAGCTAAAGACCTTAAACGTAATGTATTGATTGTCGGCCAAGGTAATGAACATCCCTGGTTATTTTCTCGACGCTTACTGACTCGCCAAGTGAACTGGATTAATCCCGTAGATATAACAACCCTTGACGGTTTAACCGCTAAGGTACGCTACCGCCAACCTGATCAAGCCTGTCAAATAAAGCAGTGCGAAGACGGCTACTGGGTCACTTTTGCCCAACCGCAACGCGCGGTAACGCTTGGGCAATCCATTGTTTTTTACGACGGGGAAACATGTTTGGGCGGTGGCATTATTGAGGCCTGCACCCCTTGGGATGAGGAGATTGTACGTCCATGACCCCCTTACAAGAACAGTTAATCGCCTTGGGCGGTGTATTTCAGGCTGCCCACTTGGTGCATAAACTTGCCAATACCGGTCAAATCCATGATGCAGCTTTAGGCAATATGTTAAAAACCCTGTTGGTACGCAACCCACCGGATACCCTCGCTGTTTATGGTGGGGATGATTACGCCCTACTCGATGGTTACCGCACCCTGCAGGCTGCTTTGCTACGTGATGCGCATAATCTGCCGCGTGAAAGCCTGCGCTACGCACTCGCCATGCTCAGTCTTGAGCAGCAGTTTGCACGCCGCGATGACTTGCTTGAACTTACAGCCCAGCGTCTGGAACAAATAGAACGCCAACTTGAACATGTAGACATCACCAGTGCCGCCACTATCAGTGCTTGCGCTGCTTTGTATCAAGACACCATCAGCACCTTTAATGTGCGGATTCAGGTGCATGGTGATATGCGTTTTCTGCAGCACGAACT
The DNA here is from genome assembly GCA_001513435.1 of Gammaproteobacteria bacterium DTU040. GTDB lineage: Bacteria > Pseudomonadota > Gammaproteobacteria > Pseudomonadales > Pseudomonadaceae > Thiopseudomonas > Thiopseudomonas acetoxidans. Next base: position 5,241 of record LFTS01000230.1, on the reverse strand, counting down.
CACGGCCTCTAAAATTCGCGCCCTCCTCTTTGCGGGTATCCGTTCCGCGCGTTTGTGGCGCCAACTAGGTGGTCATCGCTGGCAACTCCTGTTTAAACGCCGCGCTATGCTTAACGCGCTACAGCATCGCCTTGCCCATTAATGCGCAGTGTTCGCCCTCTTCAGGGTGCTGCCTTGCTGGCACTTTCTGCGCTACTGTTCTCACTGATGGGTGTTTTTGTGCGCGAAGCCTCAGCCACAGTTGGTAATGAAAGCATTGTCTTCTTCCGCAACCTGGTTGGGGTGTTGATTTTCCTACCTTTGGTGTTAGTCAAAGGCTTTCAGCCCTTTAAGACCGCACGGGTTAAGTCCCATCTTTTGCGTACTGGTTTTGGCTTGGGCGCCATGTATTGCTTTTTTTATGCCATCGCCCATCTACCGCTCGCAGACGCTATGATTTTCACCTACTCAGCGCCGGTATTCACGCCCATCCTGGCGTACTTCTGGCTTAAAGAGCCGCTCACACCGCGCATGTTGGTGCTTTCCGTGCTGGGATTGGTAGGTGTTTTTTTAGTCGCCAAACCTTCAGATGCTTTATTTAGCAGCCTATCCTTGGTGGGCTTAGCCGCCAGTCTCTTAGCCGCCAGCGCGTTCGTCTCCATTCGTGAGCTTAGCGGCAGCGAGCCCAGTTACCGCATCGTGTTCTACTATGCTTTATTTAGCATGCTGATCTCTGCAGTGCCACTGAGCTGGTCATGGCAGCCGTTAACACAACCACAGCTATTAGTGCTGTTGGCAGCCGGACTGTTGGCTTCCTTTGCCCAAATCATCATGTCCAAAGCCTATTCGCTAGCACCGCCGGGCTTGATTGGACCGGTTGCTTATTCGGCGATTATTTTTTCGGGCGTGATTGGCTGGATACTGTGGAATGAAGCACCAGATAGCACCTCTATTACGGGAGCAGTGCTGATTTTTAGCGCCAGTTTACTCAGCATTTATCACCCTAAAGGTAATAAGAGCACCCCCGAATCCGTTAAACCGCCGCTCTAGGCCTGTGGCTTTAGCGCCTCAGCCAAGCTCACCTGCCACGCACAGGCTTAGATACTTTTCCACACTGCCTTAAAACACAGCACCGCTTTGGTGTACAATGCGGCAATTTATTTCATTACTTAAACTGTTAAAAGAGAACACTATGCAACTGTCCCCGCTTACCGCCGTGTCCCCAGTCGATGGCCGTTACGGCAGCAGAACTACCTCCCTGCGCGCTATTTTTAGCGAATACGGTCTGATTCGTAACCGTGTCCATGTCGAAGTGCGCTGGCTGCAACGGCTCGCTGCTCACGCACAAATCAGTGAAGTCGCGCCTTTTTCTGAGCAAGCCAACACATTGCTTAACGAGCTGGCCGAGAATTTTAAAATCGAGCACGCTGAGCGGGTCAAAGAATTCGAGCGCACCACCAACCATGACGTAAAAGCGGTGGAATACCTGCTCAAAGAGCAAGCACAACAGCTGCCCGAACTGGCTAAAGTCAGTGAATTTATCCACTTTGCTTGCACCAGTGAAGACATTAACAACCTGTCCCACGCACTGATGCTGCGCGAAGGTCGTGACGATGTATTGTTACCCCTGATGCGCCAAGTCGCGGACAGCATTCGCCAACTTGCCCATGAGTTCGCCGCCGTACCTATGCTGTCACGCACTCACGGCCAACCCGCCTCCCCGACCACACTCGGTAAAGAAATGGCTAACGTGGTCTATCGCCTAGAGCGCCAAATTGCTCAGGTTGAGCAAGTGCCATTGCTGGGTAAAATCAACGGCGCCGTGGGCAACTACAACGCGCACCTGGCGGCTTACCCTGAGATTGATTGGGCCGCCAACGCACAAGATTTTATTGAGGGTGACTTGGGCTTAACCTTTAACCCCTACACCACACAGATCGAACCACACGACTACATTGCCGAGCTATTTGATGCCATTGCCCGCTTCAACACCATCCTGCTCGATTTTGACCGCGATGTGTGGGGCTATATTTCGCTGGGTTACTTCAAACAAAAAACCGTCGAAGGTGAAATCGGCTCCTCCACCATGCCGCACAAGGTGAACCCGATTGACTTTGAAAACTCAGAAGGCAACCTTGGCATTGCCAATGCAATTTTCCAGCACTTGGCGAGCAAACTACCCGTATCGCGCTGGCAGCGTGACCTGACCGACTCCACTGTATTGCGCAACCTAGGTGTCGGCTTTGCTCACAGTGTGATCGCCTATGAAGCGAGCCTGAAAGGTATTAGCAAGCTCGAAGTGAACGCTACTTCACTGGCCGAAGACTTAGATAGCTGCTGGGAAGTGTTAGCTGAGCCAGTGCAAACCGTCATGCGTCGCTATGGCATTGAAAACCCCTATGAGAAGCTCAAAGACCTAACGCGTGGCAAAGGCATCACTGCCCAAGCACTGCAAGAGTTTATCGATACCCTAGAGCTGCCTGAGTCCGCCAAAGTTGAGCTGCGCGCCCTCACGCCTGCCAACTACATTGGCAACGCTATCGAGCAAGCCAAGCAGGTTTAGGCTCTTTCTTTTCAGAAAGCTATCTAATGCGCGACACCTGTGTGTTCTAGCACACTGGTGTCGCGTAAATACTGCCCATCTACACCACCCTACCCAGTTAAAATCCACAGGTTTTCCGCCATGTCTATCCCGCACAATACTCCCCTAACCCTGCTTGGTGGCATAACAGCTGAAGAGTTTTTACGCGACTACTGGCAGAAAAAACCTCTACTGATTCGCCAAGCTATGCCTGATTTTGTCAGCCCGATTGAGGGTGATGAGCTGGCCGGCCTTGCGTTAGAGGACGAAGTTGAGTCACGCATTGTATTAGAGCATGGCGAAACACCTTGGCAGCTACTGCACGGTCCTTTCACCGAAGATACCTTTGCCAAATTACCGCCCAGTCACTGGACGCTACTGGTACAAGCGGTAGACCAATTTGTTCCAGATGCGGCTAACTACTGGAAAGAATTCGACTTTTTACCACGCTGGCGCAGTGATGATCTGATGATCAGTTACGCCGTCGAAGGCGGAGGCGTTGGCCCGCATTATGACAACTACGACGTATTCTTGCTGCAAGCCGAAGGTCGTCGCGAATGGAAGGTTGGCCAAATGTGTGACAGTGACAGCCCACTGCAAGACCATCCCGATATGCGTATTTTGGCCGAGTTCAATACCACTGAAAGCTGGATACTAGAGCCCGGCGACATGCTTTACCTGCCGCCACGTTTAGCACACTGGGGCACTGCACTAGACAACTGTATGACTTGGTCGTTTGGTTATCGTGCACCTTCAACAACAGATGCTTTATTGGGTTACACCGATTTTGTAGCCCGCTTTCTGACCGATGAGCAGCGTTACAACGATGCCGGCATGAGCCCTATTACCAATCCCAATGAGATCCGTGCAGAAGAACTGCAGCGCTTGCGTGCGCTCATTAACGAGCAGCTTTCTGATGACCAGACATTGCTCGCTTGGTTGGGTCAATTCGTTACTGAAGCCAAATACCCGGATTTCATTCAGGGTCACGACATCACTGAGCACGAATTACTCGACCAATTACAGCAAGGCAGCCTATTGATAAAACATCCCAGCGCACGTTTTGCGTGGAGCTTACTTGAGACTAATGGCCTACAGGAAATTGTGTTATTTAGCTGTGGCAATAGCCGTATTTTTAATGAGCCATTAGTAGAACTTATTAAGCTAATCTGTGACAGTGATAGTCTGCATGCTGATAATCTTCAACCTTGGCTTAACAATGGAGAAGCCACTTTGCTTCTGTGTGAGCTCATTAAACAAGGCAGCTTGGAGTGTATAAATGACTGATATCCGAGTTTTAACGGCGGATTGGCATAAAGATAATGCTGAGATTCGCCGAATTCGAGAAAGTGTTTTTATCAAAGAACAAGGCGTTAGCCCAGAACAAGAATGGGACAGCGATGATGCTTCAGCTACGCACTTTCTCGCCTATGAAGGTGAATGTGCCGTCGGCACAGCTCGTTTACTACCTAATGGTTGCATCGGCCGTGTGTCCGTCCTAAGAGACTGGCGCGGACTAAACATTGGTGAAGCTTTAATGCAGGCTGCCATCAGCGAAGCTGAGCGCCAAGGCTTAACAGAGCAAACTTTAACCGCGCAAACCCATGCGGCAGGCTTTTATGAACGCCTGGGTTTTAAAATTATTAGTGACGAGTTTATTGAGGCCGGCATTCCACATATTGACATGTTGCGCGCCAGCGGCTGACTGACCATGCCAAAAACCATCCCTCCACGTCCAGAAGCTCCAGAAGAACACAATACAATTGAGTTCAGCTCACCGGGTGTGTTCACTATTAATAACCCTACAGCGCACACTTACAATCCGCCGGTTACGGATGAGCATGAAACTGTTGCTACCCTAGGTCAAACTAAGCGTGTGCTATTGACAACAATCGATGCAGTTCGCACACACAGCAATAATCTAATTAGCCAAGCCAAACGTGAATTGTGTATCTACAGCCTAGAATTTGAGCCTTGGCTGTACGACAACGACGAAACCTATCAACTCTGTAGAGCGTTTCTGATCGCCCATGAGCGCAACTGTTTACGCATTTTACTGCGTGATACCAGCCGCATAGTGCAAGAAGGCCATCGCTTGCTACCCTTAGCCGAGCGTTTGCATGGCCGCTGCCAAATCAGACGGGTCAATAGCGAATACCCGTTTGCTGATAATTACTGGCTGGATGTCGACCAACAAGCCTTATTGCTGCGCCAAGCTGAAACCCCAAAGCAGGCGTCAGCTTATTACTACGATCCAGCATTGGCACAGAAAAAACACGCCGAATTCGAGGCCATGTGGTCTGTTGCTCGCCTCGATGTCAATCTAAGAAGGATGCCTTTATGACCAAGATATTGCAGGTTAGCGTCAGCATAGTATTGGCGTTATTTATCAGTTTATCCCACGCAAAAACCGAAGTGATAGAACTTAAGCATCGCACTGCAGCTGAGCTGTTGCCGGTAATTAATTCCTTTATGGAACCCTACGAGCGTGCTACTGAGTGGGGTTATCAATTAATTATTCAGGCAGACGACAAGAAAATTGAAGAAATCAAACAGCTGATTGAGCAAATCGACACTCCAGCCCGTCGCTTACTTATCAGCGTAGATACGCAAGGTAGCAGCATCAGTCGTGACAGTCAGCTTGATGCGCAGGGCCGCATTAAAGGCAAACAAGGCGAGGT
>LFTS01000216.1 GCA_001513435.1 Gammaproteobacteria bacterium DTU040 | reverse complement strand
GAAATACATGCCCCATACCGCGCTGCTGGCGATGGTGGCTTCTTCAGCGATGGCTGGTGTGCCTTTGCTGAATGGGTTTTTGAGTAAAGAGATGTTTTTTGCCGAAACCCTGCACCAGCAATTATTGGGCAGTTTTAGCTGGCTGATCCCAGCGTTGGCGACTGCCGCAGCGGTGTTTTCGGTCGCTTACTCACTGCGCTTTATTCATGATGTGTTCTTTAACGGTGAGCCTATTAATTTGCCGAAATTCCCGCCACATGAACCGCCGCGTTATATGAAAATACCGGTCGAAATACTGGTGTTCTTATGCTTGTTAGTGGGCATGTTGCCGGCCTATAGCGTGTCGGGTTTGCTGGCCAGTGCCGCGCAAGCCAGTTTGGGTCACGCACCGCCTGAATACAGCCTCACGATTTGGCATGGCTTAAATACGCCGCTACTGATGAGCACGGCTGCGATGTTGGGTGGGATTCTGATTTACCTGCTTAGACGACCGCTCTATGCATGGTATGACGGACTTCCCAGCTTAAACGCATTGGACACCTTCAAGTATTTTTTACAGCGCTCAACGGCGCAATCCTCACAGATTGTGGCACGCGTGCAAGCTGCTTCATTGCAGCGATTTATAGCCATTGTTTTGCTAAGCGTGTGTGCTGTAGTGCTGTGGAAGCTGTTGCCCATGACGCGCCTCAGTGGTGATGAGCCCTTGTCACCGGTGGACCCGCTCACCCTAATTGGTCTGGCGGCCATGGTGCTGACGGCGCTGCTAACTGTTATGTATCACCGCCAACGCCTGATCTCACTAACCACCTTAAGCGTGGTGGGGCTGGTTACTGCGATGTTGTTTGCACGCTTTTCTGCTCCGGACTTGGCATTAACGCAGTTAGTGGTGGAAGTAGTGACCATTTTATTAATGCTGCTGGTGCTGAATTTTATTCCGGAAAAATCACCGATAGAAAGTAGTAGTCTGCGACGCTTAAGGGATTTTTGTATAGCCTTGGTTAGTGGTGGTTTGGTGGCGGTGTTGACCTATGCCGTGCTCACGCGCCCCTTTAGCAGCATTGCTGATTACTACTTAGCTAACAGCGTCAGTGGTGGCGGTGGCACAAACGTGGTCAATGTGATTTTGGTCGACTTTAGGGGCTTTGATACTCTGGGCGAAATTAGCGTCTTGGCCATTACGGCAATGGCCGTCATGGCGTTGTTACATGGCTTACGACTGCCGCACAGACGTACGGATCATCATGGAAAATTTTGGGCAGCACACAGCCATTACCTGATGCTGAAAATTCTAACCCGACTCTTGCTCCCTTTAGCGTTATTGGTTTCCGTGTTTATATTTTTGCGCGGTCATAATGAGCCGGGTGGTGGTTTTATTGCCGGTTTGATTACCTCAGTTGCGCTAGTGTTACTGCAGGTAAGCTCTGGACAGGCATGGGTTGAGCGACGCATCAAGTTTAATTACCGTGTGATGGCTTCAGCTGGAGTGTTACTGGCGGGCTTTACCGGGTTGGCCAGCTGGTTTTTTGGCAAGCCGTACCTCACCTCGGCCCACGGCAGTGTGACTATTCCTTGGTTGGGTGAAATGGAGTTGGCTTCTGCCATGGTGTTTGACCTGGGTGTGTATTTAACCGTGGTGGGCGGTACGTTGTTAATTCTGAGTAGTCTGGGTCGTCTAGGCCACTATGTTAAGTTACCGGAGGGCAAATAATGGAGCTATGGATTGCTTGCGCCATTGGCGGCCTAGTGTTTTGCGGCGTGTATTTGATTTTGCGTGCGCGCACCTTTCCCGTAGCCTTGGGCCTTACGCTGTTGTCGTACGCCATTAATATCTTTCTGTTTTCCATGGGCCGTTTAAAAACAGGCCAGCCTGCAGTGATTGGCACCTCGGCTAGTTATACCGATCCTGTTCCGCAAGCCTTGGTGTTAACCGCCATTGTGATCGGATTTGCGATGACGGCGTTTTTACTGATTTTATCCCTGCGCGCCTATGTGATTTTGGGTACGGACCATGTGGATGGTTCTGAGAAAAATAAACAGGAGGCACCGTGAGTCATTTAATTGTTGTGCCTTTTATTTTGCCTTTGATGATTGGCGCATTATTAAGCTGGGTAAAAGACGAGCGCATCAGTCTGCAGCGCAACATTAGCCTTGCTGCTAGCTTGGCATTGCTCGTGGTGGCTTTGCTGCTGTTGAGCATGGCCGAGCAGGGTGGTATTCAGGTGTATAGCATGGGTAACTGGCATGCACCTTTTGGTATTGTTTTGGTGCTGGACCGCCTGAGTGCTTTGCTCTTAGCCACCACTGCGATGTTGGCGCTGTGGGTGAATTTTTATGCGCTAGCTGGGGATGACCAACGCGGGCGCAATTTTCATGCGTTGTTTCAGTTTCAATTGGCTGGCATTAACGGTGCTTTTTTAACGGGTGACCTGTTTAACCTGTTTGTTTGCTTTGAGATTTTGTTGATAGCCTCTTATGCCTTGCTGCTGCATGGCTTGGGTGCTGAACGACTCCGCTCTGCGGTGCATTATGTGATTTTAAACCTAGTGGGTTCGAGTTTGTTTCTGCTCGGCGCGGGATTGTTTTATGGCGTGGCTGGTACGCTTAACATGGCGGATTTGGCACGCTTTGTGGCGCAAGCGCAGGGCGACGAGCGATATTTATTGCAGGCTGCAGGTTGGGTGTTATTACTGGTGTTTGGCTTAAAGGCTGCTTTCTTACCGCTACACTTTTGGTTACCGCGCGCCTATGCCAGCGCTACAGCACCGGTGGCGGCTTTGTTTGCCATTATGACTAAGGTGGGACTGTATGCGATTTTACGCATGACGACCTTGGTGTTCGGGGGACAAACAGGCGCTGCAGCAGGTTTTGGTTTGGATGTGCTGTTTGTAATTGCGCTGTTGACCATGATGTTGGGCGCATTAGGCGCTTTTGCTGCGGGAACGCTGCACAGCATGCTGGCGTATTTGGTTCTAGTATCCGTAGGTACGTTGCTGGCAGGTATTAGCATGGGTTCTGAGGCGGCACTTACAGCTAGTTTGTATTACTTATTACACAGCACCTGGGGCATTGCTGGCCTGTTTTTGCTGGCCGACTTGATCGCTAAACAACGCGGCAAGCTCAAGGGGATTTTTCGCACAGGCGCGCCGCTATTAACTCCAGCTCGAATGGGTGCTTTGTTTTTTGTGGGTGCTGTGTCCACTGCAGGTTTGCCGCCGTTTTCTGGCTTTGTCGGCAAACTCAGTTTGTTGCAAGCAGCGCAGGGCATGCAGCAGGGCTTTCTTTGGGTAACGGTATTACTAGCGAGCTTGGTGGTTTTACTCGCCCTCAGCCGCGCTGGTAGTGTTTTGTTTTGGCAGCACACAGGCGCAATTGATGAGCATGCGCGTTTTAGCACGCCTGCTTTTGTTAGTGCCGTGGCACTTATCGGTAGTGGCGTGTTGCTAGTGATTTTTGCTGAGCCTGTACTGGCTTTTTGTCAGGCTAGCGCGCAACAGTTATTGCAGTCCGAGCTGTATTTACAGCAGTTAGCAGGAGAATAGGCAATGGGGAATTGGTTTAAGCAACCCATGCTCAGCGCGCTGTTATTGCTAGCGTGGCTATTGTTGGTGGACAGTTTCACCTCGCCCGGTCAATGGGTGTTTGGTGCGATTTTGGCGTTGGCGATTCCTCGACTAATGCAAAACTGGTGGCTGCCCGGACCAAAAATACGAAGCTGGTCGGCCTTGGTAATTTTTTTTTGGCGTGCATTGATCGATATTGTTTTGGGCAATATAGAAGTGGCACGTTTAGCTTTGGGACCACAGGCTAAGCTAGAGCCTAAATTTGTTGAGTTTTACACTGAACTTAATAATGATCTGGCGATTTTTATGTTGATGAGCGCCCTTTCGCTGGCGCCGGGCTCGGTGTCGACCTGTTACAACAGGGAAACCAGGCGAATTGAAGTGCATGCACTGCACTGCACCGATGTCGACGCATTGCGTGCCGGTATTCGGCAGCGCTACGAAGTACTCTTGCAGCAGGTGTTTATATGATAGGCGTGGTTATCTGGATCAGCATGCTGATGATGGGCGTGGCGTTTGTGTTAAACCTTGTACGCTTAATCAGAGGTCCCGCCATTGTTGACCGGGCTTTGGCGGTGGATACGCTGTATATCAACGGTTTAGCTATTTTGATTTTATTTGGGATGGCGCTGGATAGCCGATTGTTTTTCGAGGTCGCTTTGTTGATCGCGCTGTTTGGCTTCTTCAGCACGGTGGTGATCAGTAAATACATTCTGCGCGGTGATGTGATTGATTAGGGTGAGTCATGATTTTTTTTGTTGAGCTAGTGGTGTGTTTCTTTCTGCTGGTCGGTAGTTTTTTTGCTTTGGTCGGCTCGATTGGCCTGTTTCGCTTTAAAGACTTTTACATGCGCTTGCATGGCCCCGCTAAAGCTACCACCTTGGGTGTGGGCGGAATCCTGATCGCATCCATGATTTATTTTAGTTTCGCGCATGGCGGCTTGTTGGTGCACGAATTGTTGGTAACGTTATTTTTGGTCATTAGTGCGCCGGTTTCTGCTTATATGCTGTCTGCGGCGGCTAAGCGAAGCTAATTAAATCTTCGTCAATCTCATACAGCACCAGCAATTTCATGTAAGATTCCGTGTTCGATTAATTATGTTTTAGGGTTGCCAATGTTTGCAGAGTTAGGGTTACACGAGCGTCTATTAAAAGCGCTGGCTGAGTTGGAGTTTAGTGAGCCAACAGAGGTGCAAAAACAAGCCATACCGGTTGCTCTGCAAGGCCGCGATTTGCGTGTAACAGCGCAGACCGGTAGTGGCAAAACAGCCGCCTTTGTGTTGCCGATATTACAGCACCTGCTAAACCAAGAAGAAAGCGCCCACGCAACCCGTGCACTGATTATTGTACCTACGCGCGAGTTGGCGCGACAAATTACCGATGAAATCGAGCGTTTTGCACGTTTCACCTTTATCAAAGCCACCATGCTCATTGGCGGTGAAGGTTTTAGAGAGCAAGCCGCCGAGTTGCGTCGTGTACCAGAAATTATCGTGGCCACTCCGGGACGCTTGCTAGAGCATATTGAAGCCGCCAGTTTTCCTGCTAAAGAAGTGCGCTGGTTGGTGCTGGATGAAGCAGATCGCATGCTGGACTTGGGCTTTGCGGATGCGATGCAGTCCATCATCAAAGCCTGTGAGCTGCGTGAACAAACGCTGTTGTTTTCTGCCACCACCGGAGGGCGTGTACTGCGTGAAATTACCCAGAGCCTATTGCATGAGCCTGTGCATTTAATGCTCAATCCAGTTTCACAACTAAGCGAATCTACACGGCAGGAATTCATCACAGCAGAAAGCTTTGCACACAAAGAGCAGCTGTTGGCTTGGTTGCTGGCCAATGAAACCTATCGCAAAGCCATAGTGTTTACCAATACACGCATCGCTGCAGATAAGCTGTATGGCCGCCTGCGCGCTCAAGATTTTCGTGTGTTTGTTTTGCATGGTGAAAAGGATCAGCAAGAAAGAAAACAAACGTTACTGCGTTTTAGTCAGGGCAGTGAGCGGGTACTGTTAGCTACAGACGTAGCAGCGCGCGGATTGGATATTGAAGGAGTTGATCTGGTAATTAACTTTGATATGCCGCGTTCCGGTGACGAGTACGTACACCGTATTGGCCGTACGGGGCGTAGTGGTAATGAAGGTTTAGCGATTTCACTGATTGAACATTTGGACTGGAATTTGATGTCCAGTGTTCAGCGCTACCTTAAGCAAGAGTTCGAAAAGCGCGTACTGCCGGGCTTGAAGGGCGGTTATCACGGTCCGAAAAAAGTAAAAAGCTCGGGTAAAGCCGTTGGCGTGAAAAAGAAAAAAAACACGGCTAAAGGCGGAGCTAAGAAAAAGGCAGCGAAAAAACCCAATAGACCCCGCAGCGCACCCAGCAAACCGGCCGTGTTTAGCGATGACGGTCATGCACCCTTGCGTAAAAAGCAGCCCTAAGCAGGGGTTGCTGCCACTGTCCCATACTGTGGTTAAGGAATAATTGATGCACAGCATAGAGCAGATACTCGCTAAGGCTTATCCCGTATTACCGGTCTTAGT